>USET01000084.1 GCA_900553765.1 uncultured Mycoplasmatota bacterium | reverse complement strand
AGACGATATTTCATTTACTGCAAAACCAGGTGAAATTGTCGGTATCTTAGGACCAAATGGAGCTGGGAAAACAACTCTTTTAAGAATGATTGCAGGAATTATGACACCGACAGAGGGAACGATTTCATTTGATGAGTATACTTACGATAAAAATGAGGTAGAGATAAAAAAGAACTTATCTTATTTGTCTGGAAATACTAAAATTTATAATAGTATATCACCATATGAACTTTTAAAGATGTGCTGTGAGTTCTATGGTGTTCCTGTGGAAAAAGCAGAAGAAAGAATCAAGGAAATTTCGAAAGCATTTGATATGGATGCATTTTTATATAACCGCATAGAGAATTTATCAACAGGACAGACTCAAAGAGTTAATATCGCACGTTGTTTAGTTACAGATCCAACTTATTACATAATGGATGAAGCAACGAGTGGATTGGATATCATCTCTAGTCAAATTATTTTAGATTTCATGAAACAGGAAAAGAAGAATGGGAAATGCATACTATATTCTACTCATTACATGGAAGAGGCAGAAAATATTTGCGATCGAGTGATCATGGTAAACAAAGGTAAAATTATCAAAGAAGGTACACCAGCTGCGATCAAAAAGGCAACAAAGACGACAAATCTAAGAGATGCATTTTTTACATTAATTGGAGGTGCAGCACATGAAGAGTAATATGAAACATATGATAAAAAAAGAATTGCGTGAAGTATTCCGCGATAAAAAATCACTTTCTATGATGTTGATTATTCCAATTATGATACCATTATTAATTTTAGGTATGTCTGCTTTGTTTGATATGCAGACGCAAAGAGATGTAAGTGAATATAACAAAATAGGATTTGCTTATGAACTAAGTGATACAGAAAAAGAACTCGCAAAACAAATGAAGTTAGATGTTACCTATGGGAGCAAAGAAGAATTAGAAAAAGCTTATCAAAATGAAGAAATTTATCTATACGTTACAAAAGAAGATGACGTATATACGATGAATTACGATACAGAAGCTGATAATGGAAGCATGGCCGCTAAATTAGTAGAAACGTATTTTACAAGTTACGAAAGAATTTTACAGGAACAGAAATTAATGCAAGCATCACAAGATCCAAGTGAAGTTTTGGATGTGTTTGAATTGAAGACACATAATTTAGGAACGGAGAATTTCTTTGCCTCTTATATTGTAGGGTATGCATTCTTATTTATTATTATGGCAATTACTATTTCAGCTACTTATCCAGCAACGGATACAACTGCCGGAGAAAAAGAAAGAGGAACATTGGAAACATTGCTTACCTTCCCAATTAAAAGCAGAGATATTATAGTTGGAAAATTATGTAGTGTTACAATTTCATCGATCGTCACAGGAATTTTAAGTTTGATTTTAGCATTGATCTCATTTCATTTTGCAAATGATATGTTTACAATTTATAAAGATGTACCAATTGAACTTAGTGGACTCGTCATTTTTATGAGCATCATTGTTATTATCATTTATTCTATTTTTATCAGTGGTCTATGCCTTGCGATTGCAAGTATGTCTAAAACATTCAAAGAGGCACAAAGTGCACTTACTCCACTTACGTTTATTTCGTTTTTTCCGGGTATGATTGCATTTATGATTCAAGTCAAAACAAGTGAATTACTTGCAATTGTACCATTTATGAACTTTACTCTAATTATCAACGATTTAAGTTCAGGAGTTGTTAATTATTTACAAATCTTTTTAATGATATTATCAAGTCTTATTTATATTGGTATCGTGATTTGGTATATCATTAGGCAATATAAATCCGAAAAGGTATTATTTTCCATTTAAAGTACACATTCTATTTATAGAATGTGTTTTTTCGTGATATAATGAAAGAGAATAGAAGGAGGGAAATCATGAAATTAGAAAATAAAGTGGCTGTTGTGACTGGTGGTGCGATGGGAAATGGAAGAGGTGTCGTAGATGTCTTTTTAAAATACGGTGCTCGTGTCATTATTTTAGATTATTCTGACGTTTTAATTAATACGCTAAAAGAATACCAAGATGCGAAAAAAGATGTCTTAGGATATAAAGTGGATATTCGTAACCAAGCACAAGTAAAAGCTGTGATCGACGATATTATAAAGAGGTATGGAAAGATCGATGTCCTTGTAAATAATGCAGGGGTTGCCAAGCTAGTACCATTTACAGAAATGTCAGACGAAGTAAGAGATTTCCATTTAGATATTAATATTAAAGGAACATGGAACGTAACAAAAGCGGTAGTACCATATATGAAAGATAAGAAGTATGGACGTATTGTCAACTTATCTTCTGTTACAGGACCAATGGTAGCAGATACAGGAGAAGTTGCTTATGCGACGACAAAAGCTGCACTTATTGGATTTACAAAATGTCTTGCTATGGAAGTTGTAAAAGACGGAATTACTGTAAATGCGATTTGTCCAGGATACATTATGACGCCAATGGTAGAAGGAATCGCAAAAGATAGCAATGCAACAGATCCAGCTAGTGTCGTAAAAGGAATTGCTGCAGGAATTCCAATGGGACGATTAGGAACGATCGAAGAATTAGGAGAACTTGCTGCCTTTTTAGGAAGTGACGAATCAAGTTACATAACAGGAACAGCTGTCGTGATCGATGGAGGTTCAACATTACCAGAGACAAATAGTGTTGGAGTTTAGTTTTCCACAGGAAAAAAAGAAAGAAAAAGAAATAATCCACAGGTTATTTCTTTTTTTATTTATCATTTTGTGAATCATATGAACATTTCCACAGAATTATAGAAAATATAGTATTCTTTTGCATAGGTTTTATGATAAAATAGGCGTATTGGTGATAAATATGAACGGAAAAAATTTAAATTTAGCGTTTTCCACAGAAAAAATCTACGAAGACGCAAACTTTCATATTGAAGAAAATGACAAAGTTGGAGTTGTAGGAGTCAATGGAGCCGGAAAAACAACTCTTTTTCGCGTGATTTTAGGAGAGCAAGAGTTAGACAGTGGAAAACTTGTCATTTCTAAGAAAAAGAGAATTGGCTATCTTCCACAAGAGATCGTTTTAGATGATCGAGATATGACAGTATTTGAATATTTATTGAAAGCTCGTCCAATCGAAGAATTAGAAACAAAGTTAACAAATCTTTATCAGAAAGTAGCAGAAGAAACCGATGAAAAACAGCAGAGGAAATTATTGAAAGAAATTGGAAAGACACAAGAATTGTTAGAGTATTATGACTGTTATCAAGCTGAATCTATTCTATTTCAAATCATCGATGATATGCATATCGATAGCTCATTACTAGATATGAAACTCATGGATTTATCAGGAGGACAGAAATCAAAGATTGCCTTTGCTCATTTACTCTATTCTAATCCAGAAATATTACTTTTAGACGAACCAACCAATCACCTTGATATCGATACGAGAGATTATATCATACAATATTTAAAAGATTATCATGGTATGGTACTCGTGATTTCACACGATATTAACTTTTTAAATCAAATTGTGACAAAGATTATGCATTTGGATAAAATATCCCATAAAATTAGCGTATATCAAGGAGATTACGATACTTATTTAAAAAAGAAAGAAAAAGAAAAAGAAGCACGTGAAAGACTCATAGAAAAGCAAGAGAAAGAAACGCAAAAGTTAAGAGATATCGTGTTGTTGTACTCCAATTCTTCTGGTAAGAGAAAGAGAATGGCACAGAGTCGTGAGAAGATGTTAGAGAAAAAAATGAAAGAGCAATTAGTAAGAGAGAAAAGCTATAAAAAAGTAAAACTACATATCGAACCACGTAGAGAAGGATCTAAAATCCCATTGAAAGTAAATAATATTTCCTTTCATTATCCTGATAGTGAAAAGATTATTAACAATTTATCATTTTTGATTAATCACAACGAAAGATTTTTAATCGTCGGAGAGAATGGAGTTGGAAAAAGTACGTTACTTAAGCTATTAGCAAGTGAATTAAAACCACAAGAAGGAAATATTTGGTTTGGAAATAAGACGGATCTCGCATACTATGCTCAAGAGCAAGAATTATTAGATGAAAATAAGACGATATTAGAAAATGTAGATGAAAAAGAATATAGCGAAAAAGAACTGCGAACAGTTCTCGGTAGTTTTCTTTTCTTTGGAGATGATGTCTTTAAGAAAGTAAAAGTATTATCCCCTGGTGAAAAAGCAAGAATATCACTTTGTAAAGTCATATTACAAAAGGCAAATCTAATTTTACTCGATGAACCAACCAATCATTTAGATCCTGATACCCAAGCAATTGTTGGAAAGAATTTTCACGATTATAAAGGTACGATCATTTTAGTTAGTCATAATCCAAGCTTTGTCGAAAGCATAGGAATCGATCGTATGTTGATATTACCAAGTGGAAAAATCACAAATTATTCCAAAGAAAGATTAATGTATTATTCTCATAAGAATCAAACAGAAGCATGATCAATAAGTAAATTGATGATGTTTTTGTATGTCATTTTATCGT
>USET01000083.1 GCA_900553765.1 uncultured Mycoplasmatota bacterium | reverse complement strand
ATATTGCCTGGCAGCATCGTTTTAACGCGCGCAATCGCATCAAAGGTATTTGCCGGATGACAGTGAAACTCCGTCACTTGCGCGCCATCAGTAGATGCCGCAGGCAATGGAGGTTCCATCGTAATCAACTTCTGCGGCAGTTCAGGATGCTGTTGCAGGTAGTGTTCGAAGTTGGTGACGGCATCGCGGGTACGGGTAATTTCATAGCCGGACGCGTTCATATTGACGACGAAGCCAGCAGGGGCAATCCCCACCAGTACCAGCATCACCAGGCCGATCCCTTTCTGCCCGTCGTTAGCGCCGTGCGAAAACGCCACGCCCGCAGCGGAAACAATCAGCGCAATACGCGTCCAGAATGGCGGCTTACGTTTGCCTTTTTTCTTTTTGCGATCTTCCGGAATGCGGTGAATACGGTCACGCTTTTTCGTTCCGCTCCAGTAGCGTCGCAGCAGGAATATCAGGCCTCCCGCAATGACCAGGCCGACGACGCGGTAGGCCCACTTGTACATCGACATGTACTTGCTGATTTTTTCCCACTTATGGTACTTTACCAAGAAAAACTATACTCTGTTGGTAAAATTCCAGGAGGATTTATCAAAAGAGAAGGAAGACCAAGCGAAAATGCAACACTTGCAGCTCGTATGATCGATCGTCCGATGAGACCACTTTTTCCAAGTGATTTTAAAAACGAAGTACAAATTGTCAATACGGTGTTGTCGGTAGATCAAGACAATTCACCAGAGATGGCTGCGCTATTCGGTTCATCTTTAGCAACGTCTATTTCAGAAATTCCGTTTGAAGGACCAGTTGCTGCAGTTAAAGTAGGAAGAGTAAATGGAGAGTTCGTTATCAATCCGACGACAGAACAAGTAGAATTAAGCGATATCGATCTTACAGTAGCAGGAACAAAAGAAGCAATCAACATGGTAGAAGCTGGTGCGAAAGAAGTAAGTGAAGAAGACATGTTAGAAGCTTTGATGTTTGGACATGAAGCGATCAAAGAGTTAGTTGCTTTCCAAGAAGAGATCATCGCTGAGATCGGATTACCAAAGATGGAATATGAAGTTTTAGAAATTTCTGATGAAGTGAAAGAAAACGTCAAAAAATTAGCAACCGATCCTTTAAATAAAGCACTTCGCATTAAAGATAAATTAGAAAAATATAGAGCGATCGACGAAATCAAAGAAGAGATTGTAGAACAATATAAAGAAGAATATAAAGACTTAGATGCTGAAGAATTAGAACATCTCATTACAGGTGTAAAATTAGTATTGGAAGAAATTGAATATGAGATCTTTAGACAGATCGTCGTAAAGGAAAAAACGAGAGCTGATGGAAGAAGTATGACGGAGATCCGCCCACTTTCTACGGATATCGACTTACTTCCACGTACACATGGATCCGCACTTTTTACAAGAGGACAAACGCAAGCTTTAGGTGTTGTTACATTAGGAGCATTAGGAGAACATCAAGTATTAGATGGTCTTGGAATCGAAGATCAAAAGAGATTCATGTTACATTATAACTTCCCTCAATTTAGCGTTGGAGAAACAGGACGTTATGGTGCTCCAGGAAGAAGAGAAATCGGGCATGGGGCACTCGGAGAGAGAGCTTTATTACAAGTAATTCCATCAGAAGAAGAATTCCCATATACGATCCGTATCGTAAGTGAAGTATTAGAAAGTAATGGTTCTTCTTCTCAAGCAAGTATTTGTGCGGGATGTATGGCATTGATGGCAGCCGGAGTTCCAATCAAAGCACCAGTTGCAGGAATTGCGATGGGACTGATTACCGATGGAGATGATTACACAATTTTAACTGATATCCAAGGAATGGAAGATCATCTTGGAGATATGGATTTTAAAGTAGCTGGAACAAGAGATGGAATCTGTGCATTACAAATGGATATCAAGATCAAAGGAATTACAAAACAGATTTTAAAAGAAGCGCTTGCACAGGCAAAACAAGCTCGTTTTGAAATTTTGGATGTGATTACAAAGCAAATCGCAGAACCTAGAAAAGAAGTAAGTAAATATGCACCTAAGACAATGACATTTATGATCGATCCAAACAAGATCAAAGATGTTATTGGTAAAGGTGGAGAAATGATTACAAAGATCATCTTAGAGGCAAGTCATGTAAATGCTGTTACTGATATCAATGCAGTAAAAGTAGACTTAGAAGATGATGGACGTGTTATTATCTACCATACAGATCAAGATATTATCAATACAACCGCAGAGATGATTCAAAATATCGTAAGAGAAGTAGAGGTAGGAAAAGTTTACAATGGTAAGGTTGTCAAAGTAGAAGACTTTGGATGCTTTGTTGAGTTATGGCCAGGATGTGAAGGGCTTGTACACGTATCACAATTAGATACAGCACGCGTAGAAGATCCTAGAGAGTTTGTCAAAGTAGGAGATGAAATTTTAGTAAAATCTCTTGGTACTGATAAAAAAGGTAGACTTAACTTATCTAGAAAAGAAGTGCTCGCTCCGGGAAGTAGCGATAAGAAAAAGAAAAAAGAGCATGAAAAGTCTGAGAAAAAGGAAAAGAAAAAAGTAGAGAAAGAAGAGAAGGAAGCGGAAGAAAATGAATAGTTTTCTTCTTTTTTATTAGCTTTGTTTCGTGTATAATAAAATTGGTGATAAGATGAAGTACATAAAGAAGCATAAGGAAGTTTTTCTATTAGTTTTAATCACTAGTTTTGTGATGATATGGATGATGAGTGATCCACATTTACTAGGTCACGACACAAAGTTTCATTTGGCCAATATCGAAAATTTAAAAAATTCCATTTCATGGAATAATTTATTCCCGGTTGATGCGATCGTATCTAATTTATCTTTCGACATGGGATATGGTCTTTACCTGTTCTATCCGATCATGCCTCATTTACTCGTTGCATATCTTGCAAAGTTTTTAAGTCTCTTTTCGGTCGATACTTATACGACACTTTCTATTTTTTATGTTCTAATATCGATTGGAAGTGTGTTACTCATCTATCAATTATCGAAAAAGCTTTCTGGGAATCGTTTGATCGCTTTCTTCTCTGGACTTATCTTTTTATTGATACCGTATCGCATTGGTACGATGACAGTAAGAGGTTCGTTAAATGAATCGATGATTTCACTTTTCGTCCCAATGATATTGCTATCTATCTTGGCTTGGAAAGAGAAGAATTGGAAACAGTTTTATATTTTCTTCGTCGTAGGATGGATTGGTCTTATTTGGTCACATATGACGATGGCATTATATACACTTATCTTTGTCTTACCGTTTTTATATTACATTAGAAATGACTTAAAGGATAAAACTGCTTTAAAACGTGGCATTTTAGCTGTTTTGATCGTTACAGTAGTCGTAATACCTGGAATTGTTCAAACGTTCTTACAAGACGGTTATCTCGTCTTTTACGACGGTTATATGACAAGATTATCTCTATTACAAGAGAATTTTCTATCTTGGAAAGATTATCTATTCATGAAATCTAACTACGATTGGACTGTTCCATATTTTATTCCAATCGCATTGATCTTGGCATTAGGCGTGAGTCTTTTTACTTATCTAAAGTCGAAAAATAAAGATACTTATCTTAACATTTTATGGATATGGATACCGGTATTCATCTTTATGATGTCTCCATGTTTTCCATGGGAGATATTACCCAAATCTTTGTGGATGATTCAATTTCCATGGAGACTATTAGGACTGCTTAGTATCGTGATTGCCTTATTAGCTCCCCTTATGCTACAAAATAAGAAGTTAGATAAATTATTCTTATTATTCTTTATCGTTCTTTTCATCCAGATGATTCCTTTTTTACAAATGTTAAAAGATCGCCCATATCATATCGATAAGATCGATATCGATGATGGAAGAGGGAATATCGTCGAGTATTATCCAGAAGAGTACTTGGAATATCAAAGCTTCTTCGAAATTGAAGATCAAAGCATCAGCATAGTAAGTGGACAAGCAGAAGTTGAAATAATATCGAATCAAACGCACGATATGCGAATCAAAGTAGAAGTAGAAAACGATGTAACATTAGAACTACCTAAAATATATTACCATGGATATGTGATAGAAGACGAAAACAATCATAGGACGAAAGTAGAACGAAGTAAACACGGTCGTGTAGAGGTGACGATTTCGAAAAGTGGTATTTATCATATTTATTATCGTGATCTACCAATTGTAACTGTTTTAAAAATTGTGCGAATCGTCGTTTGTATTGGAATCGTTTTAGGATTTATAGTTCATCATAAAAAGTTACTTTATGTAAAAAAATAGTGATCTATACTTTTATAAGAAAGAGAAAAATGCTATACTGATAATAGAAATATATGGGGGTATATTTTATGGATTATGACTTTAATAGTACAATTGATAATATTCGAAAACTGATGACGCAAACAATAGAACGATTTGAGGAAGAAGTTACCGAAGCTTTATTAGAAAATGAACGGTTTTATGCTTTCCGTGGCGAAGATGCTTTAAGTGATTTAGGTGTCCGTGTTCGTGGAATGGATTCTTATTTAGAAGGGAAATAT
>USET01000082.1 GCA_900553765.1 uncultured Mycoplasmatota bacterium | reverse complement strand
GAAATTTCGCTGGTTTTGCTTTATCTACTTTATAGTAAATTAAAATAGAACAAATACAAGCGAGTGCGATTAGTATAATCATTTTATATTGTGTTTTCATAAACCCCTCCTATATAAGACGTATTTCGTCTTCTCTGTAAAATGGTTTTTTTGGATTGATTCGATCATAGAATAAAATTCCGTCTAAATGATCGATTTCGTGCTGAAATGCGATTGAAAGTTCCTCGCGCGCACGAATACGGATTTTATTACCTTCTTCATCGTATCCTTCAACAGTGACACGTGCATGTCTTGGTACATGTCCTTCTACCTCGCGATTGACACTTAAACATCCTTCTCCAACTTCTGCAGCGATGATCTCTTCCGATTCACTTACGATCTTAGGATTGATTACGACGTAGTTATCGAAAATTTCATCGTCGACTTCATGTACGATTACAATGATTCTCTTGTTGAGACCTAATTGCGGAAAAGCAAGTCCCATTCCTGGACGCAGATCATATTTTTTTTCGTATTCTTCGATTTGACTATACGTTAAATGATCGATTGCTCTTTGAATTAACTTTTTATCTTCTTTTGAGAGAGGAAAAGTAACTTCCGCACTCTTTTTGCGAAGATGTGGATCTTTTTCATCCAATATATCTAATTTTTTAAACATGTTATCAACTCCGTATAATTCAGTAAAGAAGCATTAACACTAATATAATAATATTGTAACATAAAAAGATGTGATTGAATAGGATAAGCGAATAAGTTATATACGAAAAAACAGTATGTTCACCATACTGCTTTACTATATTTTATCTAGGACCAGGTCCGAAAGCACGACAACCAATAACGATTACAAGTAATATGAATAGAACTAAAATGATTGCAGCACCATATCCAGCTCCACCACCGTAAGGGTAACCGCCACAGCAAGGTTGTGGTTGACCACATCCGTATCCTTGGTAACCTCCGTAGTAATACATAATCCAACCTCCTTTACCATATTGTATGTACATCTGTGCAGAATGACTAGTAAAATTGACCTATTTTCAAAAAGAATAAACTATGGTATGATGGATAATAGGTGATCATATGAGGAAGGTAGTCAGAAACATAAAACATATTGTACAAGATATGGATAAGCCTTTACTATTTGTTAGTATTGCCTTATTCGTGTTTGGCTTACTCAATATTGTTACAGCTTCTAGTAGCGAAGCAGTTACCTCAGAAGCACCATTATACTATTATTTTTATCAACAATTGAAAATGTTAGTGGCAGGTTTTATCGTTAGCATTATTATTTTCTGTTATGACACAAAAAAATATAAACCGCTCGCTCTTTTCGGATTTGTCGCTATTCTAGGATTGTTATTGTATTTAAGTATGTATGGGACAGACCATCGTGGAAGCCGAAACTGGATTGCTCTACCAATTATTGGTAGGGTACAACCGAGTGAGTTTGCAAAACCAGTGATGATCGTCTGTCTAGCTCTCTTATTCGAACGCTTTTATGCGAGACTTCGAAACAAGAAAATCAATCACTATGATATGATCGGAATTATTTTGTTCGTCGGTCTTTCTTATCCTGCAATCGTCTTTTTGCAAAAGGATTTCGGAACCATGTTCATTTTGTTTATGATTTTCTTTGTCATGTTTTTGGGAAGCCCAATTTTAAGAATTGACAAAATGAAAACATTTGCTTTTCTCTTCGTGCTAGCTATATTTGCTGGACTTGTATTGTTAAGTACCAAAGGATATATTTTGTCTCCTGAGCAAATGGACCGTTTTAATTTCTTTAACCCTTGTAGCAATTACGAAGAGGGAGGATATCAAACATGTAATGGCTTTATAGCGATCAACGATGGTGGAGCATTCGGATTAGGTGGAGGAAAAAGTAAGCAAAAGTATTCTTATATTCCAGAACCACATACCGATAGTGTGTTTGCAATTATCGTAGAAGAACAAGGATTCTTTAGATCTTTAATTATTTTTCTCGGATACATTATCATATTAAAACGTATTTTATCTCTATCTTCGAGAGCGAATACACTCAGAGGTCGATATATGTGTCTTGGAGTAGCAACCTACATATTTATGCATATCTTTGTTAATTTAGGCGGATTGTTTGGAATCTTGCCATTAACCGGAGTACCGAATCCATTCTTAAGTTACGGAGGATCGTTCACGATCTCACTTATTATATCTTTAGCGATCGTTCAACGAGTACATATAGAAACAAAACGACAAAAAATCAAAGTTTAAAAGATTCTTTGGAATCTTTTTTTCGTGGAAGGAAAAAAAGAGATCGTATAGAACAATATTGATAGGTGGTAGTATGAAGAAAAAAATAATTATTGTAGTAGTTCTATTGATCTCTATATTTTCATGTGTATATTTCACTGTGAACGCGGAAACAGAAGATGATGTTGTTTTAGAATCAATCGAAAAAAAAGAAGAAAAAAAGGAAAAGAAAAAGATCTATGTCGATCTAAAAGGGGCAGTTATAAATCCCGGAGTATATGAATGCGAAGAGAATATGACTGTCATGCAACTGATAGAAAAAGCAGGAGGGCTTAGAGCGGATGCGTCGACAGAATATATTAACTTGAGTAAAAGATTGAAAGATGAAATGGTTGTCATTATCTATACACAGGCAGAAATTGCAGAACAAAAAGAAGGTGACACCAGTGTTAAAGTAATTGATCAAACTTGTGTTTGTCCTAAATTAGAAAATGACGTTTGCATCGAAAAAGAAAATACGATCACAAATGAAAAAGAGTCGAATGAAAACAAAAAAGAAGAAAAACAAGTAACCTTTCCAATTTCTTTGAATCAATCCTCTTTAGAAGAATTGATGGCACTTCCAGGAATTGGTGAGAAAAAAGCACAGGATATTATTTCGTATCGAGAAAGTCACAACGGATTTCAAACGGTAGAAGAATTAAAAGAAGTGAAGGGAATTGGAGAAGCCTCTTACGAGAAAATCGAACCATATATCACATTATAGTAAATATATATGGATTCTTTTATTGATTTCTGTCATATATGGCATCATCAGTCGCCATACAGCGCATTTTATTGACCATGATCAGAAAGTAGAGAAAACAGGAACGATAATATCGTATGAAATAGATGGAGATCTTTGGAAAGGTATTTTAAAAACGGGAAAAGAAAAATATCAGTTTTATATTACGATTTCATCAGAAGAAGAAAAAAATGATTTGAAAGATAATGTGCGATTAGGAATGAAAGTAACGATTTCAGGAATACGTAACATACCTTCTAAAAACGGAAATAAAATGTTGTTTCAATATCGTGATTATTTACGTTCGATAGGAATCTTTTATCAAATTGAAGGGACAAGTTACAAAATTCATCCGAATTCTCCTCCATTCCTCTATAAGGTAAAAGAGGGAATATATGACAATTTGAATAAGACTAACACGCCATATCTACAAGCTTTTCTATTTGGAAATTTAGATGATTTAGGCGAAGAAGAAAAAGATGCGATTCAAAAAGTTGGTATTCAACATCTCTTTTCTGTATCTGGACTACATTTTCAAGTGTTGATTGCTGGGATACGATATTTGATTACATGTAAGAACAAGAATGTTCAAAATGCAGTTATTTTATTTATTGTTTCAGGATACTCTATGGTTGTCGGGTTTACCCCTTCAGTGCTTCGCGTTTTCATTTTCTTTCTGTTACAGTCGATCAAAGATTATTTTCAAATGGATTGTAGTACACTTGATTTGTTTTGTCTGACTCTCACTATCGTCTTTTTTATGAATCCATGGATAATTTATCACGTTGGATTTCAGTTTAGTTTCGGAATTAGTTTCTTTTTAATTTACTACGGAAGATTTTTTCAATTTCAGAAAGGAATGTGGTGGAAATTACCTGTTTTTGTTTTTTTCGTGAGTGCACCCATCAGCATGTTTCACTTTTATGAACTTAACTTTTTGTCACCAATTTTTAATATGGTTTTCGTTCCCTTTGTAACGATGGTCTTATTCCCGTGTGCGCTTATCACGCTCGTATTTTTTCCGATGATACATATTTTTCAACTTCTACAAACGATGTTTCAATCGTTGTTGCTGATATGTACGAGAGTAGATATCGGGATCGTTTGGTTCGCAAAACCAACGATAGACTTTATCGTCATTTATTATGTTATATTTTTCTACCATGTATACTTAATTCGTACGCATCGATATTATGGAATGATTCTATTGCCTATTTTATTAGGATGTCATTATATGAAATTATGGTTTTCACCTTTTGCTCAATTTCACATGATCGACGTCGGACAAGGAGACGCATCATTTTTCATTTTGCCTCATTCAAAAGAAGCGATTATGATTGATACTGGAGGAAGATTATCATATAAAAAAGAAGATTGGCAGAAGAGAAAAAAAGATTACGACATGACTCAATCAGTCATTATTCCATATTTAAAAGCGATTGGGGCCACCCGTATTTCTACGCTTATTATATCGCATGGTGATCACGACCACATGGGGGAAGCTGTCAAATTAGTTAATAATATTAAGGTAGAAAAAGTGATATTTAATTGTGGAGAATTTAATGGACTCGAGCAAGAACTCGTTAAA
>USET01000081.1 GCA_900553765.1 uncultured Mycoplasmatota bacterium | reverse complement strand
TCAGTTGGTAGAGCAACTGACTCTTAATCAGTGGGTCTAGGGTTCGAGTCCCTAACAGCCCACCATAATGTTAATAAAAGTTGGAATATTCCAACTTTTTTATTTTATCAAAAAGGTATATGAATGACATATACCTTTATTGATTTGGATCAACTAATATCTTAACTGCATCATCCGTTCCACTTGTGAGTCTCTCGTATGCTTCTTGTACTTTAGATAATGGAATCATATCATCGACAAACTTCATAACTTCAATTTGTTTTGAAGCGATCATTTGAATACAAGTTTCAAATTCATCTTTCGTATAAGCAATTGCTCCTTTTACTGTCAATTCGTTCATAACTGCAATGACGGTTGGAATAGAAATCGGACCTGTTGCAACTCCAACAAGCGTCACAGTTCCACCAGGTTTTACCATCAAAAGTGAACTTGTAACTGCTGGGGCATTCCCGCAGCACTCTATTACGACATCAAAACCACTACCTGTATCCTGCATTACTTCCATAATCATGTCTTCCTTCGTTGCATCATAATACTTATCTGCAACTCCGAGTGCCAATGCTTTCTTTCCACGGTTTGGATTGGTCTCGCTGACAGCGACAAAGCTAGCTCCTTCTTTCTTAGCCAACATCGCACTCATAAGTCCAATGATTCCTCCACCGATGACAAGAACTTTCTGTCCTAGTTTAATATCGGCTAAATGTACACCGTGAAGTGCGACTGCAGTCGGTTCTACCATTGCCATCTCTTCCGGACGAACATTATCTGGAACCTTATACACCATGTCTCCTCTTACGCTGATTTTACTTGTGAGTCCTCCTGGATGTGTCATAGATAATCCTACCGCATCTTTCCAGGTTTCTTTACAATATTGTGGATTTCCACTAGTACAAGCACTACAATGACCACAAGGAGAAATTGGAAGCGCTGTTACGACATCTCCTTCTTTTAAATCCGTGCGATCTCCAGGATCGATGACCGTTCCACAAAATTCGTGTCCAAGTACTAGTCCTTTTGGCTCTCCTGTTTCAAAATAATGTAAATCAGATCCACAAATACCTGATTTTAAAACGTGTATTAACACCTCACCATTTTTAGAAGTTGGCTCTTCGATTTCGTTGATTTCAAATTTTCTCTTTCCAACTAACGTTGCTGCACGCATATTATCACCTCTTATAAATACAGTGTAACACATTTCATACTTCTTGAAAGTGATCTTTACTATATTTGACACTAATTTTTATAATATTTTCGGAATTGTTCATAATAATAGTGGTGATCCTATGAAGAAAAAAACATTATGGCAAGAAGGAATTGAACCTCTCTCTGATACAAAGATTGATTACAAAGAAAAAGATGTAGATATTTTAATTATTGGTGGTGGAATTGCTGGTATCACAGCACTATATCAATTATCGAAGACGAAAAAAAATGTTTTATTGATCGATAAAGATAAAATTGGCTTTGGTGTTACATCCAACACGACTGGAAAGTTAACTTATTTACAAGATCAAATTTACGAACAAATTATCGATACATACGATACAAATACAGCTCTCTCCTACTTGCAGGCACAAAGGGATGCGATTGCTTTTGTAAAACAAACTGTCCAAAGAGAAAAAATAGATTGCAACTTTGAAGAAGTAGATTCTTACGTATTTGCTACCAAGGAAGAGCAAATCAAAAAAATAGATACGCTACAATCCTTTTTAGATCTAACTGAAGTCAAGTATGAGTCAATGGATAATATTCCAATCGATACTCCATCGTTAAAAGCACTAAAAGTACCTCATACAGCCGTTTTTCATCCAGTAAAGTATTTATATGAACTTGCTCGTATTTCTCTTTCTAAAGGGGTTAAAATTATGGAAAACGTAAGAGCTACTGATATTGATCAAGATGGTTCCTTTTATATTACCCATACGAATGCTGGAAAGATCAGATCGAAAAAGGTACTCATATGTACACACTATCCTTTTTTCATCCGGCCTGGCTGGGTTCCGTTCAAATCTCATATCGAATCCTCTTATGTTGTCGCAACACCTATAGAAGATACGAAGTCATTTTCTGCAATCACGATTTCTAATCCAATCTATTCTATTCGATATTATCAAGATCAGCAAAATTATCTTTTATTTGCAAGTGAAAGTGACAAGACGACAAAGTGCAAATCAAAAAAAGAATACTATGAAAAAACAAGTGAGCGCTTCGAATCTTTCTTTCACATGAAACCTTCCTATGCCTGGTCGACACACGATATCATGCCAAACGATCATTTACCACTCATTGGACCAATTTCTAAAAAACATCCGAATGTGATGATTGCAACAGGATTTCAAAAATGGGGTATGACAAATGGTACGATCGCTGGAATCATTCTCTCTGAATTAGCAACCGACAAACATCATCCATATGAAGGTTTATTTCTCCCCTATCGACCTTATAATTTAAAAAGATGTATTCAAACAGTAAAAGATGGTATTGATAGTGTTGGTGCAATGATCAGATCGACTTTTCAATCTCCAAAAGGACAAGCAAAAATCGAAGTAAGAGATGGTAAACGTGTCGGAATCTATATCGATCCTAAAGGACGTGAACATATCGTTTCTATCATCTGCCCACACATGAAATGTCATTTATTATTTAACGAAGTAGATTGTACTTGGGATTGTCCTTGCCATGGTTCTAGATTCGATATCGATGGTAACTTATTAGAAGGCCCTAGCGTACTCAATATCGATCAAAAAAAATAACAGATTTCTCTGTTATTTTAATTTTGTTTTCATTCCCTTCAAACCTTTCATTCCTTTTGCTCCACCGAAGTTGCTTAGAACGTTGGTTTCGAATGTTGAAACTTTCTTTTGTTTTCTCTTAAAATCTTTGATTGCAATCGTAATCATACGATCTAATAATTTATCATATGGAACTCCAATAGGTTCCCATAAATAGAATGATAAAGATCCTGGAATCGTATTAGACTCGTTTACATAGACCTTTTTTGCTTTCTTATCGATCAAAAAGTCGATACGACAAATATTACTTAAATTAAGTGCGCGGAATGTTGCAAGAGATACTTCCTGCACTTTCTTTTTCAAATCATCTGAAATACGAGCTGGAATCACACGGTCTGTTGCTACCATTCCTTTACTTCCACCATTTTTTGTTCCTTTTCCATTTCCGATATATTTATCTTGATAAGTTAAGAATTCCTCTGTCGTCATAACTTCTTCAATCTCACTTAATTCTTGATATTCATAATTACCGAGAACGCTACAGTTGACTTCTACTAAATTCTCTACTGCCTTTTCGACGATAATTTTATTGTCGTATTTCATAGCTTCCTCGATCGCTTCATAGATATCTTTTTTATCTTTTACATAAGTGATTCCAACACTACTACCAAGCGTCGCTGGTTTTACAATCACTGGATATCCCATCTTTTCAATCGATTTTAAAATACTATCAGTTGCATTTAAAAATTCTGAATCGTAGAACCAACGATAATCGACAATTGGAAGTTCAGCTGATTCAAGCACTTGCTTCATAACAACTTTATCCTGTCCAAGTGCAGAACCTAAAACTCCACTTCCCACATATGGAATTCCTAATGTTTCTAAATATCCAACTAATGTTCCATCTTCTACATTATTTCCATGAACAATCGGAAATGCGATATCGATCTCTTCGATGCAACGCTTCCAGAACCCTAGCGTTTGTAAATAGAACCCTCCATCTTTACGAACGAGTGTCACTTTCTTTGCATATCGTTTTAAATCGTCGAAATCTTGATATACCTCCATATCGCTCAACATTTTACCTGTATACCAATCTCTATCTTTCGTTA
The DNA here is from genome assembly GCA_900553765.1 of uncultured Mycoplasmatota bacterium. Taxonomy (GTDB): domain Bacteria; phylum Bacillota_I; class Bacilli_A; order RF39; family UBA660; genus Fimihabitans; species Fimihabitans intestinipullorum. Next base: position 795 of record USET01000081.1, on the reverse strand, counting down.
TATAAATTGGATAATATCGTATTTTGAAGTATCCATATACCCCATTGCCTGTACAGCAGAAATAATACTAATCTCGTGTTCTACTGTCGGTCCTCCAAATATAACTCCTACTTTTATTTTCATTTTATCACTCCCTTATTTTGTCTTCTCGTTAAAAGTATCTGGTAAATCATTCTCAATCAAAGCATATGCTTTTTTGCCACCACTCAACTTCTGAATCAGTGGGAAAGCAAGCTTTACATCATTTAATATATGAATGTGTTTTTCGTTATAATCAACCACTTTCAACCCATCTTGAATTGGTCTTGTCTGCTCTTTTCCAATGAGAATTACTTCATCGATAGAACTTTCTCCAATCTGCTTTCCAAATTCTAAGTTTAATTCATATTGTTTTGGTCCAAGCTCGATCATTCCCGGAGTTACGATAATTTTCTTTCCGGGCATCAACGATAGCACCTCGATTGCTTCTTTTGCTCCGATTGGATTCGCATTATAATCATCCTCGATCAAAGTAACATTACCAAATGGTTTTAATTCCAAACGATGTTCGATTGGATGAATTTGTTTTACTCCGGTCACTAATTGATCGATCGTCATACCTAAATACTTTCCAAGTGCGACAGCTGCTAAAATATTATATACATTATTCTTACCAAGTAGTCTCGTTTGGAAGTTTGCTTTTATATTTTCCTTCTTCCATACGACATCAAATGAAGTCCCCTGCTCAGATAAATGAATATTTTCTGCATAGACATCGACATCTTTTTGCTCAATTCCAATCCATATAATATGACA
>USET01000080.1 GCA_900553765.1 uncultured Mycoplasmatota bacterium | reverse complement strand
ATCTCCTCCGTTTCAAGCCTTGCTTAAATCTGTGTTCTCCAGGTTGGTGTTTTAGGAAGAATTTTCTCAACCACATCTTGCCGTATCTCGTTTCCTGCCACTGTAAATGATATTTCCATCAATTCTTGAACCAACGCTTGCTTTGCAGAATAACGATTCTTACTAAAAATGATATATTTATCATGGTTAATTTTCATCGTATGATCACTTAGTTGCCAAATTTCTTGCTTTCCTTCCGCATTTGAAAAAGAAATATTCCACTCGTGAAATTTTCCAGGTATCGTAGATTGCGATGTAACATCAGTTCGCGAAGACACCACTACATCGTACATAATACTTTCTTTTTTCTCTTCGGAAATTACTTCCCAATTTCCTTTTCCAAAGAAATGATCTAACTCTGATCGAAATCGAAAAGGCCAATTACCAGACACATAAATTCCTCCAAATATGATAATGATGACTAAAATAATACCTGCCACCACTCCAACAGGTTTAACTCTTTTCACTTTTCCACTCTCCAATTTCATTCTAACACCGATCATACTCTTTTTCAACGAAAAAATAGGCGATACCTACTTTCTCTAAAATCTACAAAAGAGTAATATTCTCTACTGAATATCCTAAATTTTCGATCGCTTCTTTTATTTTTTCATCGCCTATTTCTTTTTTCAGAATAACTATAACTTTCTTGTCTTCTAGGGTTACTTCTACTTTTTTTACCTCGCGTAAACTGGAAAGTGCTTTTTCTACTCGTTTTTGACAATGTTCACAGTGCATACCATCACAGTGATTACTTTTTTTATTCTCTTCAACATATCTTTCCTCCTTATCGTATCGTTTTTAATCGTAATGCATTTAACATTACCGTAAAACTACTAAACATCATAGCAAAACCTGCAAGCATCGGATGAAGTGTAATTCCAAAATCGCGGAATAATCCCATTGCGATCGGAATCATTAAAACGTTGTAAAAAAACGCCCAAAATAAATTCTGTTTGATATTGCGAATCGTATGTTTGCTAATATCTAATAAACGTAGAATATCATTTAAATCTTCTTTCATTAAAATAACATCTGCTGCATCTGTTGCAATATCCGTAGAGCCACTCATACTAAGTCCTACATCAGCATGCGCTAAAGCAGGAGAATCATTAATTCCATCTCCACACATCATAACGATGTGTCCCTCTTTTTTCAGTGTATCAATATAATTTAATTTTTCTTTCGGAAGTACATTTGCCACAACGGTTTCCACCTTTAACTTTCTTCCGATCTTATCAGCTACATTCTTATGATCGCCTGTCAACAAGACTGTATGAACTTTCTTTTCATGTAATTGTGCAATCACAGCTTTTGCTTCTTCACGAACGACATCATTAACGCCAATTAGTCCAACAACGCTATCTTCCAATACGACAAAAATAATACTATTTCCTTCATTTGAAAATTGATCGATTTCTTTTTGGCAACTGTGTTCTAAATGGTAATGTTGCAATAAGGATTCATTTCCTAACATCATTTTTTTACCATTCACAGTTCCTCTAATTCCCTCTCCCGATATGTTTTTAAAATCAGTAACATCTAATGGTTTTAAATTATTTTGTTTCATATATAGTTCGAATGCTCCACGAATCGGATGCGTCGATTGTAATTCTAAACTACTGATCCATAACATTAATGTTTTTTCATCGATATTACTATGATTTACGAAATGTACGATTCTTAAACGTCCATAAGTTAAAGTCCCTGTCTTATCAAAAACAATCGTATCTACTTTTGAAGATAGTTCAAGTATTTCACTATGTTTTACTAAAATTCCTCGACTTGCACACAAGCCTTCACTTACGACAATTGCAAGTGGTGTTGCAAGACCTAATGCACAAGGACACGCAACTACTAAAATCGTAACAAACGTATTGACGGCTTCATCCATAGAATATCCTAAAATCAAATACGCGATAAAAGTAATGACTGCAAGCAGGATAACGACAGGAACAAAATATCCACTCACCCGATCGGCAAGCTTCGCAATTGGCATCTTCGTATTCGTCGCTTCCATAACGAGTCGTACAATCTCAGAAATCGTAGAATCCTTTCCAATCTTTTCAGCACGATATTCTAAATATCCATCATAATTGATACTTCCTGCAATTACTTTCTCATCCTTACTTTTTGCTACAGGTTTTGACTCCCCTGTAATAAGAGATTCATCAATATGTGCACTTCCCTTTACGATCGTTCCATCAACTGCGATTTTTTCACCTGCTTTGCAAATGACAATATCTCCTGGTTGCACTTCGTCAATCGTCACTTTTTCTTCTTTTGTTCCACGTTTTATCACCGCACTTGTCGGAGTAATCTGTACTAATTTTTGAATCGCTTCCTTCGTCTTATTTTTATTGACTGCATCGATATATCGGCCTAACTTAATAAAAAATATCACAATTGCAGTAGACTCAAAATATAGATGTTCCACATATGTCGGTTCTCCATAAAAAATCAATACCATGTGATAAACACTATAAAGAAAACTAGAAATCACTCCAATCATCACTAGTGTATCCATATTAGGAGTACGATGGATCAAATTATTCCATCCACTTTTTATAATATCAAATCCATAAATCAAAAATAAAAACGACAGGACGCATAATACACTACTATAAATTTTTGGATTACGATGCATATGAAGAGCTTCTACGACAGGTAAACCAAACATCGTTCCCATAGATAAATAAAGAATAATCAAAGCAAGAAAGCCAAATAGAAAAAACATAATTTTCTCCTTGCGATGCGTTTCTTTTTCCGCATTCACACGATAAATCCCTGTACTACGAAACCCTGCTTCTTTGATAAAACGTTCGATCTTTTTTTGATCTAATCGTGTCTCATCATAACAAATGGATGCTGTTGCCATAACTAAGTTCACTACCGCAGATTCAATTCCTTCTTGCCGATTTAAATATTTTTCCGATCCATTTGAACACGCACTACAACTCATTCCATCAATTCCAAGTATGATTTTCTTCATTTTTGAAACCTCCTAAATAATTGTATTACTTCGTCGATCGTTTCTATGTTCCCATCTTTCATATCATTAGCAATACATCGATATAAATGTTTTTCTAACATTTCTACAGATAAACTTTGCACAGATTTCTCAATGGCCGCTAATTGAATCAAAATATCATTGCAGTATTGATCCTCTGTAATCATTCGTTTTACACCACGTATTTGTCCCTCAATTCGATTGAGGCGATTCAAAAGTTTCTTCTTTTCTTGATCCGAACGAATTGTTGTTTTTTTCATACTATCACCATCTACATTATATACCCCCTTAGGGTATTTGAAAAGGAGGGGGTATATGTAAATAATGATTATAAAAAAAGCATTCGTCTTACTGAATGCTTTTATCAATTACTAAAGTATTTATAAACTCTCTAATTACATCATCTGTAAAGTAACCCAACCTTATAAATGAAAATACATATCGTTTTCCACCTTCTAAGATGTTCACTTCTTTCATATCGCCATTATTCAAGATATAACCTTCTAAATCCCCCTCTAATACAGTTACAGAATCAACTGATGGTAACATAATATAGGATAATAATTGTACATAATGATCTTCTTTGATTGTCTTTACAGGTGTAAACAAATCATGTTTGTCATTTTGATGTTCAATCAAATAATCGAAGAAATCAACATCGTTTTTTAGACCTTTTCTTTTGGCAAAATCATCCGATTCAACCGCATCAAGCTCATCTTTTCCCATGACAAACGTACCATCGTCTTTCCCAACATGATCGAGAAACGGCTCTGTAATTGATACAGTAAAATACGCTTGATAATTACCGTTACTATCGAGCAGTTTATAACTAACATAATCATCTTCTTCTGTTTTTTCAAATCCTTCTACTACGTTTTGGAATTGAACATTTTTGTACGTAAGCATTCCTTCTGACAATGCTTCACTGTGTTTTACTTCTAATGTATCTCTTTTTTCGTATCCTGATAATAGATTTTGATACTCCTGCTTTGAATCATCCGGCAATTGATGAAAAGAAAGTAAAAAAGACTTATATCCGAAATAGATACCGACAATCGCCAATATTCCGATGATCACTGCAATCGTTATAACTAACTTCTTCTTTTTCATATTCTCCTCCTACTATAAGAATACACGATTCACACTTATTTGTCCACGAAAAAATAGACAAGTATGAAACTTTGTCTATTTTGATTTATTTTTTCACTTCGATTTTTGTCTTTCCACCCATATATGGCTGAAGTACCTTTGGAATCTTTACGCTTCCGTCTGCCTGAAGGTTGTTTTCCAAAAATGCAATTAACATTCTAGGTGGTGCAACAACTGTATTGTTTAATGTATGTGCAAAGTACTTCTTCTTATTTTCATCCTGTACCCTGATTTTTAAACGTCTTGCCTGTGCATCTCCTAAGTTAGAGCATGAACCGACTTCAAAATACTTCTTCTGACGAGGTGACCATGCTTCTACGTCAATAGACTTCACCTTTAAATCTGCAAGGTCGCCAGAGCAGCATTCCAGTGTTCTTACAGGAATATCCAGTGAACGGAATAAATCTACGGTATTCTGCCATAATTTGTCATACCACATCTTGCTTTCTTCCGGTTTACATACAACGATCATTTCCTGCTTTTCAAAC
>USET01000079.1 GCA_900553765.1 uncultured Mycoplasmatota bacterium | reverse complement strand
GTAATGTATCAACTGATCCAGGAGCAAGTTATATATCAGAGGAAGAATTAAGAGATAAGATAAATGGAACACAAGGAGGCATGTAGATATGAAATTGAAATTTAGAGCAGATTCAAAAGATATTACGATATTTTGTATTTTCTGTGTAGCACTTTTATATTTTGTTGCAATTGCAATATTAAATGTTGTAGAGTTTATCGAGTCATCAACGTTGTGGGGATTTAACCCGATCCCTGCGTTTACGGAATATTTTTTTCCAACGATGGTTTTATATTTAATATGTTTGATATTGATTATTGCAAGTGTTTCTTCTTATTTCTTTGATAGAGAAAAAGGAATCGGAGTACAGGCTGGGAAAAAAGATAAGGGCGGATATTCTAGATGGGCAAAAGAAAAGGAATTACAAGCTCAAAAGGAAATTAAAAAAGTAAACCCTGCCGACGATGAGATTCCATATGCCGGAGTTCCTTTGATTAATAAAGGAAAAGAAATATGGGTGGATGATGGGGAATATCATAACTTAATTATCGGAGCAACCGGAAGTGGTAAAACTCAGATCATGGTTAACCCATTAGTAAAATTACTTGCAAAACATGGTGAATCTATGATTGTAACCGACCCTAAAGGAGAAATTTACGAGGAAAATGCTAATTTATTACGTGAAAAAGGTTATAACATTGTCGTTTTAAACTTCCGTGATCCGTTGAAAGGAAATTCATGGAACCCAATGACGTTGCCTTATAATCTATATAAAAGCGGAAATCAAGATAAGGCAATCGAGTTAATCGATGACTTGGCAGCTAACATACTATATGATGATAATTCTAAAAATCAGGATCCTTTCTGGGAAAAGACATCAGCTGACTACTTTGCTGGATTATCTTTAGCTTTGTTTGAAGATGCAAAAGAAGAAGAGATCAATTTGAATAGTATCAGTTTGATGGTCAATATTGGAGAGGAGAAGTTAGCTGGCTCTACTTATATTAAGGAATATTTTAGCGATAAAGATCCAAGTGGAGCAGCTTATACGAATGCCTCAGGAACATTAATTGCACCGAGTGAAACAAAGGGGAGTATCTTATCTGTATTTAAGCAAAAGATAAAATTGTTTGCATCTCGTGAAAATTTATCTGAGATGTTAAGCCATAGTGATTTTGATATTAAAGATATCGGTCGTCAAAAGACAGCTGTTTTTATCATTGTGCAAGATGAGAAGACGACATATCACTCACTCGTAACGATCTTCTTGAAACAAACGTATGAAACATTAATCGATGTAGCACAAGAAAATGGTGGGAAACTACAATATCGTACAAATTTCATTTTGGACGAGTTTGCCAACATGCCACCATTAAAAGATGTCACGACGATGATTACTGCATCTCGTTCTAGAAGAATGCGCTTTAACTTTATCATTCAGAACTTTGCTCAATTGTATCAAGTATATGGAAAAGAAAACGGTGAGACGATCAAGGGTAACTGTGGTAACATTATTTATCTTATCAGTAGTGAGTTAGCAGCGTTGGAAGAAATCAGCAAAATGTGTGGTGAAGTAAAATCTAAAGAAAAGGATAAAACAGCGAGCACCCCACTTGTTACAGTCAGTGACTTGCAACGTTTACAGCAGTTTGAAACAATTATTTTACGTTTACGTACAATGCCATTTAAGACAAAATTAACGCCTAATTTTAAGATGATTCAAAATGGATTCTGGGGAAAGGAATATCCAAAAGCAGATTATCCTATTAGAGAACGTAAAAAAGTTCAAGTGTTCGATATTAAAAAATTTGTGGATGAAAAGCGTAAGAAAAAGATGGAAGAAATGTTTGGACCTTCTGCAGGTAAAGGCCCAATGCCATCTCGTCCAATGACTTCACGCCCAATGCCAGGTGGAATGCCATCTCGTCCAATGACACCACCAATGGGGCCTACACCACCGACAGGTGATTTTAACGTCGATGAGATCGTAAAGAGAATTGATGCGAAGATTGCGGAATTGGAAGAGGAAGAACGTAAAGAAAAAGAAGAAATGGAGAAAAAGAGAAAGCAGGAAGAAGAGAGACGGATTAGAGAGGCAATGGAGGCCAAAAGAAAAGAAAAGCAAGAACAGCAGAGAGCAGAAACGCAACAAATACGACCGAAACCTCCGGTTCCAGAAACTCCAATTCCGAAGGTACCACCACGCCCAATTGTAGAGGAGAAGAAAACTGCTCAAACGGTAGTACCAACGCCATCTAAAGTAGCACCATCACCAGTTCCACCACGTCCAGAGGTGAAACATGATGTGAAACCACAACAAAACATAGTACCTCCAAAAGGGAAGGAAGAAGCAGTATTCTCTGCTCCTATTTATGGAGATACAGATTTTCCAAAACCATCGGTTCCTACCCCTGAGAGAAAGGGTATGACAGAACTACCGCAGAAGCCACAAATGGAACCAAGAGTGATCACACCTGCAGTAACGGATGATCAGTTCTTTGATGACTTCTTCAGTGACGATGACGATGAGTAAATCTAGAAAAAATCTAGATTTTCTTTTTATGTCGATGAAAATGTGTGATTGTACTTTCTAATTTAAATCAAGCGACATATATTAAATTGAGGGTGGTTGATGATGATACCGAGTATTTCCATATCTGAACTATTGCACATGAATTTTCGTGGAAATTTGATCGATCTTAGAAGTACGCAAAATTATAATAATAATCACATACCGGGCGCGATTCATATTCCATTTGAGACATTGCTCGCACGAGCGAAACAATTACTAGATCCAAATGAAACTTATTATATATATTGCCAAAAGGGAACAAAAAGTATAAGAGTTTGCCAAATATTGAATCAAATGGGATATCACACGGTCAATATCACTGGGGGATACGAAAGTTGGATATTAGAGAAATAGAGTGGAAACACTCTATTTTTTATATGGGAATAGAAAGTATTTTCATTTTCCTTTAATTTGTATTATAATGGAAAGTAGGATAAGAAAGGAGGAACATATGGATTATATAATTATAGGATTACTTGTTATACTTTTGATTCTTGTCGTTATAAGTCTTATGAAAAACATTAACGAATCTAATATAACTGAGCGGTTAGGGAAATTAGAAACAGAAGTGATTCGAGAACTTGGGGAGTTTAAAATAGATTTAAATAAAGGAATGAACGAAGATTTTAACTCACTGAATGAAAAAATGGAAGAAAAACTTCGTATGATTAACGATCGAGTCAATGAACGACTCGATGAAAATTTTGAAAAAACGAATAAAACTTTTACATCTGTTTTAGAAAGACTTTCCAAAATCGACGAAGCACAGAAAAAAATAGATTTACTTTCAAATGATATTGTTTCGTTACAGAGTGTATTGACGGATAAGAAAACGAGAGGTATTTTTGGTGAGGCTAACTTATCTCACATCATGTCCAGCGTATTTGGAGAACATAATGATAAAATATATCAATTGCAGTATTCTTTCGAAAATGGAACGATCGCAGATTGTGTTTTATTTGCACCTGAACCACTTGGAACGATCGCAATCGATTCGAAATTTCCGTTAGAACACTATCGTATCATGGTAGATAAAAGTCGTAGTAATGCAAGCAGAGTAGAAGCAGAAAAGCAATTTAAACAGGATATGAAAAAGCATATTGATGCGATCGCATCGAAGTATATTATTCCTGGAATTACTAGTGATCAAGCAATTTTATTTTTACCGGCAGAAGCTATTTTTGCAGAAGTCAATGCATATCATAGTGAAATTATTGAATATGCTTATAAACGAAGAGTTTGGATTACTTCCCCGACAACTTTAATTAGTACTTTAACGACAATTCAAATGATTATTAAAAATATGGAACGTGATCGATATGCATCGATTATTCATCAGCAACTTCGTTTGTTAGATGAAGAATTTAAGCGATATAAAGATCGCTGGGATAAACTATCACGTAGTATTGATACAGTAAGTCGAGACGTAAAAGAAATACATACAACGACGACAAAAATTACAAAGAGATTTGATTCAATCAATCAAGTAGAAATGGATGATATACATGAAATTCAATAGAATGGTTAATTTGATTTTGGTATGTATTGCAATTTGCTGTGGGTTATATCTTGGAATCGATAAGATGATATCGGGGGATATTTATAGTGCACTAATTCGTTTCGCAATCGTTCCTGTTATGTTGGTACCATTGATTTTGAGGAAGGCATTTCATCGAGAAATAGGAGCTAAATTAGAGACGATCTATTTATTATTTGTATTTTGCGCACACTTTTTAGGATCGATTATAGATTTGTATCATAGTGTACCTGGATATGATAAAGTAATGCATTTACTTTCTGGATGCGTTTCTGCGTTGGTCGCATTATACGTCTTGATTAAATTGAATCAATATAGTGAAAAATCCTTGGTTTTCAATGTGCTCTTTATCATAGCTTTTACGATTATGATTGCTGGTTTCTGGGAATACTATGAATATACGTGTGATCAGTTATTTCAAAAAGATGCTCAAAATGTATTAACCACTGGAGTAGGAGATACAATGCAAGATATGATTGCTGCGACGATCGGTAGTATTTTGGTCATTATCATGTATTTATATGAAGCGTTATCTCATTCAAATTGGTTTATTACGAGATTTATGAAAGAGACAAGAGAAAGCTAAGAGGAAAAATAAATATCTTGTTGTAAGATATGAGTATGGAGAAACAACGAAAAAGAAAAT
>USET01000078.1 GCA_900553765.1 uncultured Mycoplasmatota bacterium | reverse complement strand
TCATGAAGGAAAAAGAGGCAATTTATATGAAGCCTGATTTTAGCGAAGCGGATGGAATTCGCGCTGGTGAGTTAGAGGAAAAATTTGAAGCGAAAAATGGATGGCAAGCGGAAAGCGATGCAGCTATTTTACTTTCCGGACTAGGGCTTCCAGTAGAATTACATTCAGCGATGATGGGGGATTTAAAAGATACCGATAAAGTCAAAGTGCTATTAGCCCGTGCGCTGTTTGGGAACCCTGACATATTACTACTGGATGAGCCTACCAATGGGCTTGATATTGCAAGTAAGATGTGGCTAGAGGAATTTTTGATCAATTTTAAAAATACGGTCATTGTTGTAAGTCACGACCGACACTTCTTAAATAAAGTATGTACACACATGGTGGATATCGACTATCAAAAGTTGACGATGTTTGTTGGAAACTACGACTTCTGGTTCGAATCAAGCGAACTGATTCAAAAACAAATGAGAGATTCTAATAAGAAAAAAGAAGAGAAAATTGCAGAGTTAAAATCATTTATTCAAAGATTTTCTGCCAATGCATCAAAGTCAAAGCAAGCGACATCTCGAAAGAAGGCGCTCGAAAAAATAAAACTAGACGAAATTATTCCATCTAGCAGGAAGTACCCATTTGTTAGTTTTGAAATGGAACGACCGCTGGGGAAAGAAGTGTTGACACTCGAGAAAATTAATAAAACTGTCGATGGGAAGGTATTATTAAGAGATTTTTCTTTGACGGTACGTCCAGACGATAAAATTGCTTTTGTCGGAATGAACGAGCAGGCAAAGACGATGTTATTTAAAATAATCGCAGGAGAAGAAACGCCAGATAGTGGGACGATCAAATTTGGTACTACGGTAAAACTATCTTATTTTGCAAAAGATCACAGTAAATATTTCGATTGCGATCTTAACTTAGTCGAATGGTTGCGTCAGTATTCTAAAAATCAAGAAGAGAGTTTCATTCGTGGATTTTTAGGACGTATGTTATTTTCGGGAGAGGAGAGTTTAAAGAAAGTCTCTGTCTTATCCGGAGGAGAAAAAGTACGTAGTATGCTTGCTAAGATGATGTTAGAGCAAGGAAACTTGTTATTGTTTGACGAGCCAACCAACCATTTAGATATCGAATCGATTCACTCGCTCAATCTTGGAATGAAAAAGTTTACAGGTGCGATTCTATTTTCAAGTTTCGATTTGGAGTTGATCGAAACAGTTGCGAATCGTATTGTTGAGATTGCAGAAGATGGAAGCTATATCGATAAACAGATGACATATGAGGAATATTTAGAATTTCAAAATGCAAAAGATGATAAGTAGACAAGAGAAAATGTTTTTTGCTTCTTGTATCGAACGGTTAGAAAGAGGAAGTGCAACTAATTTTCTAGATCCCAGAAAGGTACTGATCCTCTCACAAATATGTAAGAATAAGAATATTTCTTATCATCTCTTCCAACCATTTGTAGAAGCAGAGAAGGTTGTGTTATATACAACTGATCCTACGATAGTTTGCATGAAAGTGACTGCGAAAGAGAGTGTGACGCACTCTCAAGTATTGGGAACGCTGTTTTCTCATCAAATAGAGCCTGAAATGTATGGAGACATCGTCGTAATGGATAATGTTGTTTATCTATGGATTGTACGGTCTTGTCTTAGATATTTTGAACAGTATTTTACACATATAGGGAAAATTCCTGTTCAAATCGAACAAAGTCCGACGGACGTAATTGCGGATTATGAGCCGAAAAAAATAAGCGAAACATATCTTACGTCGAGCCTTAGATTAGATGCTGTGGTTGCGGCGATTACTGGTCTTTCAAGAAAGAAAGTATTAGTTTTTTTCGAACAACAATATATTATGTGCCAGTATCAAGAAGTGAACAAGGGAACATTAGAAATGGAAGAGGGGGCTGTTTTTTCCATTCGAAAATATGGAAAATATCAACTTCAATCGATCGTTGGGAAAAGTAAAAAAGGAAAGTACATTTTGGAGGTTGCAAAATATCAATAAAAAAGCGATTTATTAAAATCGCTTTTTTTATCTTCCGTAACTTGGATTTGGTAACATTGGGTTGATGTAACGTTCTCCTGCTTCGCCATCGTAAATAGGAGCATCGTATGGAACGTGTGATGGATCATCTGGGTTGTAATCGGACATATCCATTGGAACTGCCTCATCTCCTTCATATAGAGAACTATCGTGAAAAGAAGAATCTTTGAGAGCTGATAAATTGAACCATTTTACTTGTTTGGTTGCTTGATCTGTATATAATATAATACGATATTGAGTATCTACAGTGTTTTTTAGATTCGTTTTAGAATCGACAAAATAACGCTTAGACCAATCGCTCCACATTTCTTTGTCCTCGTTCCAAGATCGTTCTTGATATTGAACCAAATTTTTATTTACTGCGTCTTTTAATTTGTCATAGTTGTTCATTTTTGATAATTTCATTCTTTTTTCTCCTCCAATATATAGAATACCTTTTTGAATAGAAAGGCCTTGACTTAGTTCAATAGCAGCTTCATCGCTATTGATATTCTTTAAATAAACCTTGGTAGTGTCATTTACAAAAACCATAGTTTTGTCAGTTACTTGTTCATAATCCGAAACAGGAGACCATTCCGTATAAACAGGAACACCGTTATCGAATGATGTTAGTGCGCGTTCTTGTGTTGCGTAGTAATAATTTGCACCAGTTTGATTTTGCTGTTGCTCGGTGGTTTTTCCGATTGGTTTTTCCGATTGTCTGATTCCTTCGATAATTCTTCCAGAGTAAACCCCAGCGAAGAAAACAATACTGATTGTTGCTAATTTTTTCCAAGCGATATTTTTGATTTTCATCCTTATGTCCTTCTTTCTGAAGGTATTTTAACATACATTATAATGAGTGTCAAAAGAAAAGAGAACGAAAGTTCTCTAGTAAGTAACGTATAGATCTGTATCGTAAACAGTTCCATTGATCTTAAGATAAATGTAGAATTTTCCCTTTAACCCTTCGTCATTGATATACTTGGTAACAGAGATACCATTTTCTTTTTCTTCTTCGTTAAAAATATCAACACACATTGCAGTATACGGCTTTTTAGAGATAATCATGTCGTACACTTTTTTATTAAATGTATTATCTAGAATAATTTCTACTTTATCTGATTTTTTAAATGTTCCTGTCACTGCGAGACGATCTTTTTCTTTTACGATTTTGATATCGTGTGACTTATAAGTGTCGTTGATCGACTTATTGATAAGACACAATGTTTGTTTTCCGCTTGCCTTTGTTTCACCCATGCTACCAAGTGTAGTTCCTTTTCCAGTTTTGAATACGTTATTGGCATATAGACTCATTTTTTCGGCGCGATAGAAGTTTCCTGGCAATTGCATTTCAAAGATAACTTTGTCATCTTTTACTTCTGTTGTAATAGAGTTCATAGAACCAGCTTTTTGCAATCCTGCAGGTTCGTTGTTTGGCTTTCCGTCTTCTGTTTTTGAAATACCACCAGAATGGATCAAATAGTGCCCATCGTTAAAGTAATCAACATCGGAAATGTATGGGGAGTAGAACTCGCTACCGCGTTCTTTTCCGTATTGCCATACTTGATGAATCATTTTATTTTCTTTATCTAATTGATAGATGACACCACGACTGTAATTGTTTTCAGCACTTACTGCATTTTCAGCAGTTTTCGAACGGTTGTTTCCGTTATCGAATACGAATAAGTTGCCATTTGGTAAAATCATAGCTGCGTGTTGAGACCATTGAAATTCGGTATTTTCGTCTGGTTCAAAGAAGTATTTCTGCATTTCTTTGCTCCATCCCTCTTTCGATCCGACGATCCAGTTGATCTCGTTTGTCGAATAATCTAAATTGACAACTGCGTCTTGATGACGCCCAGATAGGGTAAGTGAATTTGTTGCAGCATCGTACCAAACTGAGTTATTGTGGAACCAATCGTAGTCTGTAGCATTTACATTGCGACCTTCATCTTGTGGTAGAATTTTCGTAAGATCGATCGTCTTGACAATTTCTCCTGTCTTGCGATCCATTTCGACGACATAGTCTTCGACGGTACCATTTTCAAAGTTGTCGCTTGCAATGATAAAGTTTCCATTTTCTAGTTCGAATACATCGTGATGATATCCACCAGGAAGTGTGTATTCATAGTAAACTTTTCCAAGTAAGTCCATCTCCATAAGTCCTGTCATATAGTAGGGTGGATTGATGAGACGATTGCTGCTTAATAATATATTTCCATTATTGAGTCTTTTAATATCCCATGTGAATGATTCGTTCAAATACCAACGGACATCTCCATTGACATCGTATGCAGCTACATAACCGTCAGAAGATGGTGTAACAAAATATAATTCGTTTCCAAGTTCTTCTTTATTGCTAACCACTTTCGTTGGAAGTGCAAAATTTTCTGGAAGTGGATCTGTCTTAATGTAAAAGACATTCTTTTTTCCGTTGCATTCGATCGTAACTTCATTATTTGTATCCGGATATAGTCCATAGATCGGTAAGATGTGTTTTTTTGATGGTGTAAACGTTTTAGTAAATGTTGTATTTTCATCTTTTCCTTTGACTGTTACTTCAGGAGCTGTAAGATCGCTCGTTTCGAAGATAACAAGTGCGGTAAGTGGAGAAATATCATACGGATCTAGAATAATATTAGGATGTTCCATCGTATAATTTGTCTTTTCTAAAAATTTGTTTTCTAACTTTTCTTGTTTTGCAATTAAATCTTC
>USET01000077.1 GCA_900553765.1 uncultured Mycoplasmatota bacterium | reverse complement strand
TCTTTGGTATATACTTTTCTAGTAATTACATTGCTGGAATTGATTAGAAATTCTTTATTTAAATAATCGTAGTAAGTTCCTGGGGTGATGATCCCGTTAATAGCAAGGACACCTTTTCCTAGAGAACCCAAGATATAGTCCACGATCATGGCACAATTCGTTTTTAAGACGAAAAACTTTTTATGCTTTCCGCGTGTAATTCTTTTGAACTTAGCATTGGCTAGTTTATAGAGATCGCTAGACATGTCATTAAAGTCACCGTTGGGAATTTTTCCCATTTCGTATAATTGTAAATCGGGATAATAATCTTCGGTATCTGTCGATATTAAATCCTGAATTCTTTTTTGTACTTTTTGTTTTTGCTCAGATGTCAAAGAAAGTCCAAAGATGACGAGATAGCGATTTTTATTTTCGATCGCGTAATGGATATATTTTTCTTTGTCGGCAATGCATATAATTCCGTCCCCAATTGAGTCGAATAGCTTTCTAGAGTGCCGATTGTAATTTCCGTAGGAGTATATTTTGTTTTCGAAAGCAACTTCTACATGTCCCATCGCGGCAGATCCGTTTTTGGCAAGGTGGATGATAACTTCAATATCTGGAGTTGAATTAGATTTGCTTGCGTTAAAATGTTTTGTATCATGTTCTACTTCCAACATTTCATTGATACGAGATAGTAATTTTTGAGGAATGAAAGCCGTAAATAATAATGGGAGTGACACTTTGATTCTTTCCTTCATTCGGTTTGTTATTGTAGTAGGTAAGATCATTTGAATGAAATCGATAAAATAAGAAATTCCTAAGAAGATTAGATAGATTCCAATGACGATTTCAGCATATTTCATATTATCCGTAGGTTTATAAATGAGAAGAATTGCGAAAATGAGAGTTGCAATTCCCTTACATAGAACACTAAAACTACCACGAATATGATATTTAAAATATATGACATAGTTGATGAAATGTAAGGCACTCATGACGAGAATATAAAATCCAAAAACAACAGTAAGACTTTTTAATATAAATGGGGTTTGATATTGAATAAAAGTGGCAAATAATAGTTGAACACCACTTTCAACAAGCGTAGCCGCAATTTTTCCACGTCGTTTTATTAAAATCATTATAAGTTGAAGAACAGCACGAAAAGAAATACCAATAGATAGAAGGAATAAGATCAATTCCATCAAGGTTGTACCATTGATGCAAGTAAAAATACCAATGATTATAAAAAAAACACTGATTGCAAAAAGGGTATAAGTTTCAATTTTCTTTTGAATCATCGGTATCACCTCGATAGTATTATACAATAGAAAACTTGATAAAAATAGACAAAATCATAAAAAAATGTTGAAATACTTGTGAAAGTTAGTTATAATATTAGGTAGAATAAAGGGAGGATAAAAATGGGGAAATTATCAATAGTAGAATTAGGACAACCAATGGAAGTTGATGTTGTTCGTTATTATAAAAAAAATGATACAAATTATTTCATGTATACAAAAAATGAAATAGACGACCAAGGATATGTAAAATTATATGCTGCAAAAATATCTGAAGAAAATGGGATACTAAAAACGACGGATATTACAAATCCTACGGAGTGGAATGATGTTAAAAATACGATGAAACAAATCGTACGCGATAATCGTGAATTAAGTCCTGTTTCTGTAGAAGATCTAAATGTGGCAACATTAAAAGGATTAGAATTAACAGAACGTCATGTTTTTAAATTAGCAGAGAATATCGTATCCTATTTAAGTGCAAATCAAAAGCAGTTTGAAGATGAAACAAAAGATAATTTTTCTTTAGAACAATTAGTTCCAGAAACTCCAGAAGCGCCAACGACATTTGATCAAGTGGTATCAGAAGAACCACAGAATCAAGTGGAAACTCCTGTAGAAGAGAGTAACCCATTTCAAATGTTTACGCCAGCACCAGAGGAGACACCAAAAGAAAACGTTTCATTTGATCAACCATATGAGCCAGCCTCAATGGAACCAGCAGTTGCAACTCCAGTTGAAGAACCTCAACCAATGATTGAAGAAGCAAAACTTAATATAGGAGATAAAGAAGCAATTGAAGAATTGGATTTAAGTGGCATTAACTTGAAAAATTCTCAAGATAATATAACGACAGATGAATCTTTGTTAGCTCCAAAAATGGAAACGGATGACAGTGTTTTTTCTACATCTGAGAATTTTACATTACCACAAGAAGAATTGAAAGATGTTACTTTAATGAATGTTGGTGAAGAAAATAATAATGCAACATCATCTTGGGAAAACTTTGAAATGCCAGTAACACCAGTATCTGAAACAACGGTAGAGGAATCAACTGGTGATGCTGTTGTAACTTCAACAGAAAAAGCAGAAGAACATAAAGGCTTCTTCGGAAATTTATTTGGTAAAAAGCATCAGGAGAAAAAAGAGGAAGAAACTGTTATAGAACCGACTTCTAATAAGGAAGAAGCAAAAAAATTATTTGCAAGTTTAGAGAGAAATGAAGTGCAATTACCTGTAGAGTCAGTTACAACAGAGTCTGAAGTAATGATTCCAGAAGAATCAACAAAAGAAGATTCTATTGTGTTACCTACAGTAGAGTCGACAGATGAAGAGCCATTACAACCTATTTCAGTTGATAGTGTAGTACAAGAAGAACCTAAAGTAGAAGAAGCACAGCCATTTAATTTCAACGGATTCGATCCATTAAATGAATCACCTTCTTATGAAGTACCAAGTTTTGATTCACTTGGATTAAATGACAATCGTGAAACTTCTGTAACAATAGAACCTGCAGCAACACAACAAGAATCATCTACTGAGGAACAAGCAGATTTAACAGAGGCAAACTATCAGACTTTATATTTTGATGAAAAACGAAAAGCTGAAGATTTGGCTGAGAAAGTTGAATCACTTCAAATGGAAGTGGATCAATTAAAGAAAAAATTAGAAGAAGTAAAGAACATCATATTATAATATGATGTTTTTTATGTTTGATACCTCGTACAAGATAACATAAAGTAAAAAAGATGCGCATAAAATTAGGTGAGGTGGATCTATGAAAAACGCTATTCGTTATTACTATAACTTATATGTGGAAAATATCCACCAAGCAGATCAACAGTATCGTTTTCAAATAGGGCAAGATCATTATTTATTTATCGTTGTCGATCTATCTTTAGAAGAAGTGATGGAAGTCTATCATCTTTCTACACAATTATTACAGCATGGAGTGTTATGTCATGAAATCATCTTGAATCAGCAGAATCAAGTTGTAACAATTATAAATCAAAAGCCGTATGTACTTTTAAAAATGCGTTTTTATAAAAATGATTTGGTCATATTAAACGATTGCTTTTATTTGACACAATATGGAATAGAAGCAAATAAGAGTGATCTTTTAAAGAGAAATGACTGGTATCAATTATGGACTTTAAAAATTGATTATTTAGAATATCAAGTAAGTCAATTTGGAAAGAAGTTTCCAATTGTTCGTGAAAGTTTTGGTTATTTTATAGGTTTGTCGGAAAATAGTATTACGTTATTTCAACAGCTATCCAAAAAGAATGCGCCTCTATGTGTTGCACATCGAAGAGTTTATAAGAATCAAACTTTATCTGATTTTTATAATCCACTGAATTTTGTCATCGACTTTCGTATCAGAGATATAAGCGAGTATTTTAAGATGCGATTTTTTGAAGGAATTCCTATATTAGAGGAAATAGAATCATATTTGAAAAAGGCAAATCTATCGGAAGACGAATTACAATTGTTTTTTTGTCGTATGATGTTTCCTACTTATTATTTCGATCTGTATGAAAAGATTATAGCAGGAGAAGTTCCAGAGAAGGCTCTTTTGGATATTGTAGATCATGTTTTAGAATATGAAGAATTTTTAAGAGCACTATATTTAGTTATTTTAAAAAGAACTTTATTACCAGAAATAGAATGGATAAAGAAAAAAATGTAAGATTAAGATCTTACATTGACAACTTCTTTAATTTCTGGAATCTCTTCTTTTAGTGCGAATTCAATCCCGTCTTTTAATGTGTAGTCTAACATTTCACAGTTAGAACAAGCACCAGTCATTTGTATATATACAATATGATCCTGGTATTTAATAAATTCAATATTTCCACCCTCTGAAATTAAGAAAGGCCTTAATTGATCTAAGACATCTATAATTTTCTTTTCTGTTTCTGACATGTTCATCACCTTTACAAATTATACAATACATTTCTAAATTAGTAAACAACCTTTTGCATTTCTATAATTATCTATGCTATAATAAACAAAGAGGTGGGAACCATGGCAAATTATAAGAAAGGAAATATAGTAACGGGAACGGTCACAGGAATAGAATCTTATGGTGTATTTGTATCTTTTGATGAATACTATAGTGGATTGATCCATATTTCTGAGATTTCTCATGGTTTTGTGAAAGACATCCACGATTATGTAAAAGTAGGCGATGTAATCAAAGTAGAGATATTAGAGGTCGATGAAGAGACATCACATTTAAAATTAAGTATTAAAAATATCGGTGTTGAAAAACCAAAATCAAATCGCCGAAAAAAGAGAAAAATAGAGGAAACTGCGTCTGGTTTTCGTACATTAGCAAAGAAATTACCATATTGGATTAAGGAAAATTTAAAAAAACAGGAAAATGGAATAAATTCTATTGACAAATAAATATATAAATGTTATATTTAATTACGTCCAGTGGTTTACGGGCGCTTAGCTCAGTTGGTTAGAGCACCTGCCTTACAAGCAGGGGGTCATAGGTTCGAGTCCTATAGC
>USET01000076.1 GCA_900553765.1 uncultured Mycoplasmatota bacterium | reverse complement strand
ACTAGACAGGTAGAAGGGAAAACACAGACACTAAAAAATGCATTGATTAAGGCAGATTTATTAACATTATCGATTGGAAATAATGATTTACTTTATGGATTAGGTATGTATAATAGCGAAGATATTTATACTAAAAAAGAACTAGAAGAAAAAGTGGATGGTGTTATGAGGGATATAGAAAAATTATTTGAATTATTGCGAGAGTACTGTAAAGAAGATATTATTATTACGGGATTTTATCAACCTCAAAATCTTTCGGAACAAAAAAGAAAACTCTATTTGAATGCGAATCGTAGATTAGAAAGACTTACAAAGAAATATAAAATCGCCTATGTAGAAGTAGATAAAATATTAGATAAGGAAGGAAATTTGGATGCATCTTCTATGTTGCCAACAAAACGTGGATATCTAGAGTTAAGCCAAAAAATGAAAGATGTTGCGTTAAATTTACTACTAGAAGAAAAATAAAATTGCTTCCAATTTGAAACAATGTTATAATGATGGTGAGGTGAGATTATGGGAGAAAATAAAATATTTCCAAAAGTCTTTTTATGGTTATTTGTAGGACTTCTCGTATCAGGAGTTACGGCATTTTATGTATCGAATCAGCCGAATATGATGTACAATATCTACGAAGGAAATTGGTATTTTTGGTTGGTTCTAGCAGAACTTGCAGTTGTTATTTTCCTATCTGCACGTATCCATAAAATGAGTCATATGACAGCAATTATTTCATATTTACTATATTCTATCTTAACAGGTACGACATTATCTGTCATATTTGCAGCATTTACGACGGGAAGTATTGCGATTGTATTTGGAATTACAGCATTGATCTTTGCAATTTTTGCAATGATTGGTTATACAACAAAAGCGGATTTATCAAAATGGACGAATATCTTATTGATTGGATTACTTGCAGTGATTATTGTAGGAATTATCAATATATTTATTGGAAGCGACATGGTAGCACTTGTTACATCGATCATCACAGTTATCCTATTTATTGGTTTTATCGCTTACGATATTCAAAAAATAAAATATTTAACTACTGTGATGGATGATGAAAATAAGATTGCAATTATTGGAGCATTGGAGTTATATTTAGACTTTATTAATATTTTTATACATTTACTTTCTATCTTCGGAAGAAGAGATTAAAAAAATACTTGCATTTATATCAAAAACTTGCTATACTATACGAGTACGAAATTACTATGACACAAGTATGTCATGGCGGAAGGAGCGAAGGATATGAAAAAAGGAATTCATCCAGCAACTCAAGTAACAAAAGTAGAATGTGCATGTGGAAATAAGTTCGAAGTTATTTCAAATACTGATCACTTACACTTAGAAGTATGTGACAAATGTCATCCATTCTATACTGGAGTGCAAGGAAAAAACAGTAAAACAGGTCGCGTTGAAAAGTTTAACCGTAAATATGGTTTTACATCAGAAAGCGATGCAAAAAAAGAAGCAAAATAATGCTTCTTTTTTATTATTATCTTCTTTTCAATTTTCGATAGAACCATTTTCCTACTGGCAAAAAAATACGAATTGGCCAGTATAAAAAGTGGTTAACGATATAATCATATTCCCCATAAAATTCCCAAACAATAGCGTTAAATCTAGATTTAAATGGAGTAAGATGATCATCTAGAGTACCATTGATACCACCTAGATTACAGAAATCACAATTTTTTTCGATCCCATATTTACAAATATCGTAAACAAGTCCGTAAGAAACATTGAGCTTAGCAAATTTTAGATTATTTCCAGCATATAAGTATTCACAAGTTCTTACTTTTTCTTCGTTTAATGGAATTAGGACAAGTGCTGCTGATAATGTAAGTGTTGTTTTTCCTTCTTCGATTAATGATTCTATTTCTTTCTTTTCTTCTTCTGTCGATTTATGAGAATTTAAAAATTCTAAGTATTGTTTTAAATCCAATTTTCCAAAGAATAGAACAGCTCTATCTGGATATTGTTTCATCATCGTCTCAAAGTATGCTCGATTTCGCAAACTTATATTTTGTCGTTCTTCCGTAATATTGATAATTTTCATAAATTCATCTAATCGATCGATATCGGTCGTATGTTCGAAAAATACTCCACGTTTTGTGTGATAATTTCCAAGGTATTCACGGATTCTCTTTTTAAATGAAGATTTTACTTGTTGTTCTGTAAGTGGTTCAAAATTTTCATCTACTAAAGGAATTGACATGTTAAATCTAGGCTGAAGGTAGCTATTGATGCTTTTGTGAAATCCTTTATGATGATAATGTAAATTTATTAAATTATTATGTTTGATATCTGCATCTACTGAATAATGTTTTGGAAAAGATACTGTTTCGTTTTTTTCTATCGTTAGAATACTCGTTTCGCTTTTGCAAAAGTTAGGATCAATTGTAATCGCATATGCATGTTTATGTTTTGCGAATTCTTTTAAATATTTTGTGAAAATTAGTAAGAGATCACTATTTTTATAATCGATTAAATATCCTCGTGGAACGTAAAATAGACGAATATTAAAAGGTAACTTTTTGATCAGAACAGCACAAGCTGCCACCAAAGTATCATTTTGATATAATCCACAATATGCGTGTTCCCAATTTGATTTGACAAAAGGCCATCCATATTCTTGCATAAAAGAAGTAGTGGAATGAGATTTTACGAAATATTCGTATTCTCGTCTCGTCATGTCGGTTATAAATTTATAGTTCATACGTCACCTTATTTCTTTATAATTTTTTTAATTGTATTGCGAATGGCAATATTATTTTTATATAAATTGTAGTAATGATTGATAGGAAGTTCAAACTCTCCGATCAGTTCTACTACGTGGCCATTAAATCCTTTTTTGAATTCATAGACTCCGTATTCACTGCTCTTTTTATCAAAATTACCGCTGATTCCATAGAAATTATATTTTTTAAATCCATTGTTTAAGGCATATCGAATCATTTCCCATTGGATGAGATATTGTCCATTAAATTGCATAAATTCTATATAATTTCCACTGAATAGATAGATCATTTCTTCACAATTACATATAAACATACCACCAGATAAAACGATAGAGTCACCGTGTGCTTTGATTAATTTTTCAGTTTCTTTGACTCTCTTTTTTGCGTTTTCTAAATCGATCGTAAGTGACTTTTTACGTCCTTGTTTCGAATGATTATCACCGATTTCTTCGATTTGCTTTTTTAAAGATTCTATTTCTTCTAATGTTTTTGCTTGATACTCTTTTAAATTGAGTTCGGCGATCATATAACGAATTTCACCTTTATCGTGTAATAATTTATACATATCTTGATAGTATTTTAAAGATTTGTCTGGAAATCCGATACGACTACTTGTCTCTTTAGTAATCGCTTTAAATACGTCTAATTCATCGTAACTTAGCTCTCGAACTTGAATTCCTAATTTCATCGCTTTACGAATGTAATTTCTAGTATTTGGTCGAAATTCCTTCATCAGTTGCTCTTCAGTTTTATTTTCTAAATCGAGAACAAACATCCATTTTACTTGCTCGTGATGTTTACTTTCTTGAAAACCAAGTTTCTTGAGTGTTGAGATAACATCTTCGTTATTTTCTCCGTTTTCTACGATGTCGCCATTGATATCTCGCTCTTGTTTTACGAGGTAAGGATCGATTCTTAAAATATATCCATGGCGTTTTTGAATAAATTTTCTAATCTGTTCTGTGAAAAATTTAAGTAATTTTTTATCGTTGTAATCAAGTAAAAATCCTCGTGGTGCATAAAACTCTAGTTTATGTAAAAACTGAGGTTTTGATAACAGCATCGTAGCTGCGATAATTGTATCCTTCTTTTTTACACCGACGTAATCTACTTGCCAACCACTTTTTACACGTAACATACCAATTTCAGGTGATTGTAAAAAAGTTTTCAAAGGGTGAGCTAAATAAAATTTGCGAAATTCATCTTCTGTTAATGTTGTAAATTCCATAGATAGACTCTCCTCCATTCTCATCATACCTATATTATAGTATAACCATATTATAGCGTTTAGTCAATCAAACGACATTGTGGAATGCTGAAAATTATAGTATACTGTTAAAAGGATGTGATAATATGAAAATATGGATTGCAAGTGATCATGGAGGATATGAGAGAAAGAAGGAGATTTTAGAATATTTAGAATCGAAGGATTATATTCTCGAAGATCTAGGAACTACTTCTACGGAGTCAGTGGATTACCCTGATTTTGCTTTTCAAGTTGGAAAGAAAATTGTAGAAAATCCAAATGACTTTGGAATTTTAATTTGTACGACAGGAATTGGAATGAGTATCGCATGTAATAAGGTAAAAGGAATTCGATGCGCTAAAGTAAGTAATGTCGAAGAAGCTACATTAACGAGAGAACATAATGATGCCAATGTTTTAGCTTTGTCGGCAAAGTTAGAATTAGAAGAGACGAAAAAAATCGTAGATGCTTTTATCAATACACCATTTAGTAATGAAGAACGTCATTTACGTAGAATAAGAAAAATAAAAGAATACGAGGAAGCATATGACGATTAAAATTTTATTGTATTGTGTCGCTTTACCATTTTCTGTTTGGGCGATCGATTGTTTGAATATCGAAAAGATTTTAAAGAAAAACAGATACTATCAAGCACGAATTTTATATTTATTTTTAAGCATGTCGATGTCTTATCTCGTCGTTAATTTTTTATATGATGTGTTTTTAAATTCCAAAATTATCTAAGAAAGAAGAAATTCTTTCTTTTTTGTTATCTAGACAAATTCCAACAAAAAAACAGGGTATACTAATTTTTAGACGGAATATAATGTTTTAGATTATTAAGAG
>USET01000075.1 GCA_900553765.1 uncultured Mycoplasmatota bacterium | reverse complement strand
AAAGGTGTACTATGAAAGAGACGATCACACTATTAAATCACATCTATCAAATGTGTGAACTGATTTTGACGAAATTAGAACCTATTTTAAAAGAAGTAGAGGACCGTGAATTTGAAGTTGAAATCACAAGAGAAAAAACAGCCTTTGAAGAAATTAAATATTTAGCTGATGGTCTTCTTGCATCATTAAAGGAAAAGGAGAAGGTTCCTGGAAAAATGCACAAATTTAGTTCATATTTGTCAACGAAACTAAGCACACTTACCAATAATGATCCAAAACATATTTCTAAGCTTATGTTAGAAGGAGAAAAGGAATATCAAAAGGATATCAAAGAAAAAATACATGCATGTAAAAATGCGGATACTGCTATTATCGATTTAGCACGGAGGTTAGATCATACATTGGAAGAGAATTTGCATATGTTGGAAAGATGGGCAGAATAAAAACGAGAGCAATCTCGTTTTTTTAGATGCTATAAAGAAGCTTTATGAGTATTTCAGGATCTTCTTTTTCAAAAATGATTTGATATAGTACCGTCAACATTGGGTGAGTAAATGTTTGATTGATCGAAGCTTCGCAAAGAATACGAATGGCGTTTCTGCCTTCAATAGTATTTTTGGATTCAAATTGGTTGATGATTTCTTTTTCTACCTTTGAACCAAGTAATACACCATATTGATAATTTCGACTCTGTGGATTTGACAACGTTAAAAATATGTCTCCAATCCCAGCGTTTGTAAAAACTGTTTCTTCCTGACATCCGCTTTTTTTTAATATATCTTTGACGATACAAACGGCTTTTCGAAAGTAAAATGCTTTTGTAGATTCCGTAACGCCTAAACCATGAATGATTCCGGCACCAATTGCAAAGATATTTTTTAAAACACCACATAATTCCACTCCTACGAGATCGCTTGATTTTTCGATGGAAAGCGATTTTGTCTCTAACGCTTTTTTTGCAAGAGATATTACGTCATCATGAAGCGTTGCCAAAGTGAGTTCGATCGGCATATTTTGTGCGATATCTTTCGCAAATGATGGCCCAGCCAATATTCCATATTTTACACCTTTCAATTCGTTTTCCATTTTTTCATGAATCCATGGCGTTCCATCTGAAAGAACTCCTTTTGATCCGATGATTATTATTTGATCCTTCTCAATGTATGGTTTTAATGTATTCAATAGATCTACTAAATATTGAGTTGGCGTTGCGATTAAAATAAGTTTAGCAGCTTTTACTGCATTTTTTAGATCGTTGCTAAATTGGAAAGTACGCGGAAGTGAGATATTTTTCAAATATGGACTTTGATAAGTCGTTATTAATGTTTCATATTCTTCTTTGATTGGAGTATATAAGGTGACTGCCATTTGGTTTTGATTTGCCATCATTCCGAGCGATAGGCCATAAGCTCCCGTTCCTAAAATTGTTATCTTCATGTTTATTCTCCTTCTTCTAAAAATTTTTCTATCTTCTGATATACTTCTTTTAACATTCGTTCATGTTGACTTGTCGTCTTCGGGCGGAAATATTTTTTTCGTTTTAGTGTATCCGGTAAATACTGTTGTTTTACAATTCCATTTGGATAGTCATGCGGATACTTATAATCTCTAGAGTTTGTTTTAATATGACTAGGAACATTCCCCGCTTTTCCTTTTCGAATGTCGTTGATTGCCTCATCTAAAGCAGTATGCGCACTGTTTGATTTAGGAGAGAGTGCGAGTTCTACAACGACTGTACCTAAGGGAATTCTAGCTTCTGGGAAGCCCAAACGTTCTGCTGCTTCGATTGCTGCCATGACACGTGGACCCATCGCTGGATTCGCAAGACCGATATCTTCGTATGCAATCACTGCCATTCTTCTACAGATACTATCTAAATCTTCTACTTCGATCAATCTTGCTAAATAGTGAAGAGCTGCATTTACATCGCTTCCTCTGATCGATTTTTGAAATGCTGATAATACATCGTAATGTCCATCCTCGTTACGATCGTGAAAGAAGATTGGCTTTTGGTGAATACTTTCTAAGACACTTGCTGTTACGTGATAATCACTTGCTGCATAATAGGCGACTTCTAGTAAATTATAAGCAGCTCTCAAATCGCCTCCAGATAAAGTTGTAATCATTCGATAACATTCTTCATCTACCACGATATTTTCCAATATATTCGATGCTACTGCGCGTTTTAAACCACTTATAATATCATCTTCTTCTAATGGGAGCAGTTCAAAAATTTGACAACGACTTCGGATGGCTGGATTGATCTTATGATAAGGATTAGAAGTTGTCATACCAATCAAGATGATCAGTCCACTCTCTAAATAGGGGAGCAGTAGATCTTGTTTATCTTTATTTAATCGATGAATTTCATCCATTATAACTACCATAGATCCATACATTTTTGCTTCTTCGATCACGATATCAAAATCTTTTTTACTATGAATCACCGCGTTTAACATTTTATGTCGTAAGCCGAGTTCTTCTACGATTGCCGTTGCGATCGTCGTTTTTCCAATTCCTGGCTTTCCGTATAAAATCATCGAAAATAATCTATGATTCTTTACCATGTGATATAAAATTTTATCTTTTCCTACTAAGTGTTGCTGCCCAATGACATCCTCTAATTTTTTTGGACGTAATTTCATTGCTAATGGTTCATTCATTTTTATCACCTTATATTATTTTATCAAAAATTACATCACTTGAATAGCATCTTTTATCTGTCAAGTAGACACTTGTAGGATGAGAAATATGAAAATGCGTGATATAATATTTATGGTGAGTAGATATGATAACAATTTATAAAAATGTAAACAGCCAATTAAAAAAACAAAAAGAGATAGAAGCAGGAACATGGATCAATGTCGATCATTTTTCAAGCGAAGAATTAGATGAGATTCATAAAAGTACAAACATTGAATTGAATCTACTAAAAAAATTGATGGATACGCACGAAACAGCACGTGTCGAACAGAGAGAGGATACTGTTTTGATCGTTTTAAAAGTACCAATTAAAAAATACAATGGGTATCGTACTGTACCATTAGGAATTATCGTTGCGCCGAATCACATCGTGACAATTTGTAACGAAGGAAATCAAGTATTTAAACAACCGTTAGAAGATAGCTCGTTAAATCCTTTGGAGAAAACAAATTTTACAATTCAGATTTTCTATTATGTTGCAACTCTTTATCTCTCTCATTTGGAAGAAGTTCAAAACGATTTGCAAAACCAAGAAAAGTCACTTTACCATGCTACGAATAATACCGCGCTAAAAGGTCTTATGAAGATCGAGAAAAGTTTAGTATATTTCATGCAATCACTATCATCTAACGAGATGGTCTTAGAGAGAATTGCAAGTGGGAATGTACTTCCATTGTATAAAGGAGATGAACGTTTGTTAGAAGATGCCATGATCGAAAACAGACAGGCGATCGCGATGGCAAATTTATACCAAGAGTTATTATCTAGCTTAACGGATTCTTATGGAACGATCATTTCCAACAATTTAAATCAAATTATGAAGTTTTTAGCAGGGGTCACCATTGTAATCTCTATACCAACGATGGTATCTTCCTTCATTGGAATGAATGTTCCACTTGGGAAACTTGGAGAAGACCCAATGGCATTTCTTTATCTATGTATCTTTTCACTAATTATCTCGCTTATCGTCGCATTCTATTTGAAGAGAAAGAATATGTTGTAATATGAATCATTTTTTAGAATGTATCGAAGAGTTTTTAAATTATTTATATATCGATAAAAAATATAGTGAAAATACGATTCAATCCTATGAGCGAGATCTCATGAAATACTATGAATTTCTAGGACAACCAGAATTAGAACAAGTAAAAAAAGAGGATATCAAACGCTATTTGGCATATTTAAAAGAACAACACCTAGGAGATAAAACGATGTCTCGAAATATATCTTGTCTACGTTCTTTTTATAAGTTTTTACTCATGGAAAGAATGATTCAAAAAAATCCAATTGAATTTATAGAACTACCTAAAATTAGAAAGACGTTACCATCCGTCCTTTCGGAAGAAGAGGTAGAGAAACTATTGGATGTTTCACTTACAGATCATTATAGTTACCGCAATAAAGCGATGCTGGAGTTGATGTATGCGACAGGACTTCGCGTGAGTGAACTCGTAAACTTGGAACTCAACGACATCGATTTTTATACAGATACTGTCCGTACACTGGGGAAGGGAAGCAAAGAGAGAATCATTCCTCTTGGAGATTACGCAAAAGAAGCACTTCGTATCTACATTGAAGACCACCGACCTAAAATGATGAAAAGAACACCTAATAATTATGTGTTTGTCAACAATCATGGAAATAAAATGACACGACAAGGATTTTTTAAAATACTCAAAAAGTTAGCAAAAGAAAAGGAGATTAAAACTCCGTTCTCTCCGCATACTTTAAGGCATTCTTTTGCAACGCATCTACTCAATCACGGTGCCGATTTAAGAAGTATTCAAGAGTTATTAGGACACAGTGATATTTCAACAACACAAATTTATACGCATGTAACAAATGAAAAAGTAAAACAGGAATACGATGATTTTCACCCACATGCATAAGAAAGGAAGCAATATGAAAATAAGAAATGATATTACGCCAACTATTTTTAGAGAATACGATTTAAGAGGTATTTATCCAACAGATATCGATAGTGATGTCGCATATACGTTAGGAAAGTCGTTTGGATCTTATATTCAAACAATGGGAGAAACAACAACAATTGTCGGACATGATAACAGAGAATCTGGAGAAGAACTATATCAAGCTTTTTTAGAGGGGTTAAAGGAAACTGGTGTTCACATTCTCTCTTTAGGGCTTGTCACGACGCCAATGTATTATTACGCTAAGAAAAAAGAAAAATTGAAGAC
>USET01000074.1 GCA_900553765.1 uncultured Mycoplasmatota bacterium | reverse complement strand
TTAGAAGGGCTAAAGAATTTCTTAAAAGATTTTTCAGCTTTAGACGAAAGAACACAGGAACAACTCGTCTTATGGGACGAATATTTGATTTACTCAGTTCTGTTTGAACAAAACAAAAAGATTACAGCAGAGTACGAAAAATATATATCTTTGAATTGATAAAAAAATATGCAAAAATTGTGTTGACAATCATATATTAAAATGGTATATTATTACTGCATTTAATTAAGGTTTACTTCGGTAAATCTTTAATTAAGGGTTAAAATGAAACACCTGGAAGTGTGTAAAGAAAGGAGGACCTACATGCCAACGATTAACCAATTAGTAAAGAAAAGAAGACAAGCAAAAAAATACAAAGGAAAAGCACCAGCACTTAACAGAGGATACAACAGTAAAGAGAAGAAAGCAACAAACCAAAATTCTCCTCAAAAACGCGGAGTATGTACTCGTGTTGGAACAATGACACCAAAGAAACCAAACTCAGCTTTACGTAAATATGCTCGTGTTCGTTTATCAAACGGAATGGAAGTAACTGCTTATATTCCAGGAGAAGGACACAACTTACAAGAACATAGCGTTGTTATGATTCGTGGAGGACGTGTTAAGGACTTAGTCGGAGTTCGTTATCACATTATCCGTGGAACATTAGATACAGCTGGAGTTGATGCTCGTCGTCAAGGACGTAGTAAATATGGTACAAAGAAACCAAAATCAAGTAAATAATAAAAAAACGATGGAAGGAGGATATTATGCGTAAGAGAAGAGCAGTAAAAAGAGATGTACTTGCTGATCCTATGTACAATTCAAAATTAGTTACAAAATTAATCAACCGTTTAATGGTAGATGGTAAAAAAGGAAAAGCACAAACAATTCTTTATAAATCTTTTGATATCGTTGCAGAGAAAACTGGAAAAGATCCAATGGAAGTATTTCAAGCTGCAATGGAAAATATCAAACCTGCATTAGAGGTTAAATCTCGTCGTGTTGGTGGGGCAAACTACCAAGTACCAATCGAAGTAAGACCTGATCGTAGTCAAGCATTAGGACTTCGTTGGTTAGTACAATATGCACGTTTAAGAGGTGGACACTCTATGGCAGAAAACTTAGCAAACGAAATTATCGATGCATCTAACGGTACAGGTGGAGCTGTTAAGAAACGTGAAGATACTCACCGCATGGCAGAGGCAAACAAAGCATTTGCTCACTACCGTTGGTAATAATATTATAGGAAAGGAAGAGACGTATGGCTCGTGAATATAGTTTAGAAAATACACGTAACCTTGGAATCATGGCGCATATCGATGCCGGAAAGACAACATGTACAGAACGTGTACTATTCCATACTGGTAAAATTCACAAAATCGGAGAAACTCACGATGGAGAATCTCAGATGGACTGGATGGAACAAGAACAAGAACGTGGAATTACCATTACATCAGCTGCTACGACTGCTTTCTGGAAAGGTCATAGATTTAATATCATCGACACTCCAGGACACGTAGACTTTACAGTTGAGGTATCTCGTTCTCTTCGTGTACTAGATGGAGCAGTGGCATTACTCGACTCACAAGCAGGAGTTGAGCCACAAACTGAGACAGTTTGGCGTCAGGCAACTGAATTCAAAGTTCCTCGTATGATCTTCTGTAACAAGATGGATAAGATGGGAGCTGACTTTGAATACAGCTTAAGCACAATCGATTCAAGATTAGGTGTCAATGCCAAACCAATTGAATGGCCAATTGGTGCAGAAAGTGAATTTAATGGTATTATCGATTTAGTTACGATGACAGCATACCATTATGATGGAAAACAAGAAGAGAATCCAGAAGTTATCGATATTCCAGCTGACTTAGTTGATATCGCAAACGAAAAACGTAACGAATTAATCGAAGCAGTTGCTGAATTCGATGATGAGTTAATGGAAAAATATCTTGGGGATGAAGAAATTAGCGTTGATTTAATCAAACGTGCGATCCGTAAGGGGACGCTTGCTGTTGAATTCTTCCCAGTATTATGTGGTACTGCACTTGGAAACATTGGAGTAAAATTACTTCTAGATGCAGTTGTCGACTATTTACCATCTCCACTTGATATCGAATCTATCAAAGGAACAGATAAAGATGGAAATGAAGTAGAAAGACATCCAAGTGATTCAGAACCATTCAGTGCATTAGCATTTAAAGTAATGACAGATCCATATGTAGGACGTCTTACATTCTTCCGTGTATACTCAGGACATTTAAGTAGTGGTTCTTATACATTGAATGCAACGAAAGGAACGAAAGAGAGAATCGGACGTTTACTGTTGATGCATGCAAACAACCGTACAGAAATTACAGATGTATATGCTGGAGATATCGCTGCTGCAGTAGGTCTTAAAAATACGACAACTGGAGATACATTATGTGATGAGAAACATCCTGTTATTTTGGAATCAATGGAATTCCCAGAACCAGTTATCGAACTTGCAGTAGAACCAAAATCTAAAGGTGACCAAGACAAGATGGGAATCGCTTTACAGAAATTAAGTGAAGAGGACCCAACATTTAGAGCTAGTACAAACCATGAAACTGGACAGACGATCATCGCTGGAATGGGTGAATTACACCTTGATATCATCGTTGACCGTATGAAAAGAGAATTTGGTGTAGAAGCTAACATTGGTCAACCACAAGTATCTTACCGTGAGACAATCACGCAAGCTGCTGAGTGTGAAGGTAAGTACATTAAACAATCTGGAGGACGTGGACAATATGGACACGTATGGATCAAGTTTGAACCAAACCCAGATAAAGGATATGAGTTCGTTGATGCTGTTGTTGGTGGAGTCGTTCCTCGTGAATACATTCCAGTAACAGATAAAGGACTTCAAGATGCAATGAAGACAGGTGTGCTTGCTGGATACCCTATGGTAGACGTTAAAGCAACATTATTCGATGGTTCTTACCACGATGTCGATTCATCAGAAATGGCATATAAAGTTGCTGCTTCATTAGCATTAAAAGAGGCAAAGAAAAAATGTGCTCCAGTACTTTTGGAACCAATCATGAAAGTACAAGTTATCGTTCCAGATGAATATCTTGGAAACGTTATGGGAGACATCACTTCACGTCGTGGACGTCCACTTGGTCAAGAATCACGTGGAAATGCACTTGCAATCAATGCGACAGTGCCACTTGCAGAAATGTTTGGATACGCAACAAGCTTACGTTCTAACACGCAAGGACGTGGACAATTTACAATGGTATTCGATCATTATGAAGAAGTACCAAAGAACATCGCAGAAGAGATCATCAAGAAAAATGGAGGAAGCCAAAACTAGTTTGGAAAAAGGGATTTCCTTTTTCCAAAGGTTTCCAATAATTCGATATAAATTCATGAAAAATGCTTGATATTTCTCATGAGTTCATATAAAATATAATATGTAAGTTAAATATAAGGAGGAAATTATTATGGCAAAAGAAAAATTTGACCGTTCGTTACCACACGTTAATATTGGTACAATCGGACACGTTGACCACGGTAAAACTACTTTAACTGCTGCTATTACAAAAGTATTATCTGATAAAGGATATGCTCAATTCGAAGGATATGCTGATATCGATAAAGCACCAGAAGAAAGAGAACGTGGAATTACAATTAACACTGCTCACGTTGAATATCGTACTGACAAACGTCACTACGCTCACGTAGACTGTCCAGGACACGCCGATTATGTAAAGAACATGATCACAGGTGCTGCTCAAATGGACGGAGCAATCTTAGTTATTGCTGCAACTGATGGACCTATGGCCCAAACTCGTGAACACATCTTATTATCACGTCAAGTTGGAGTACCTCGCATGGTTGTATTCATGAACAAATGTGATATGGTAGATGACGAAGAATTATTAGACTTAGTTGAAATGGAAATTCGTGAGTTATTAAGCGAATATGGATATGATGGAGACAACACTCCAATCATCCGTGGATCTGCTTTAAAAGCTCTTGAAGGTGATGAAAAATGGACTGGAGCTATCAACGAACTTATGGATGCAGTTGATAACTGGATCGAAACACCAGTTCGTGACACTGATAAACCATTCTTAATGCCAATTGAGGATGTATTCACAATCACAGGACGTGGAACTGTTGTTACAGGTCGTGTAGAACGTGGACAATTAAAACTTAACGACGAAGTTGAAATCGTTGGTATTAAACCAACTCAAAAATCTGTTGTTACAGGAATTGAAATGTTCCGTAAACAATTAGACTATGCAGAAGCAGGAGATAATGCCGGAGTATTATTACGTGGTATTGCTCGTGAAGATGTAGAACGTGGTCAAGTATTAGCTAAACCAGGTTCAGTGACTCCACACAAGAAATTCAAAGCTCAAGTTTATGTACTTAGCAAAGAAGAAGGTGGACGTCATACTCCATTCTTCTCAAATTACCGTCCACAATTCTACTTCCGTACAACTGACGTAACTGGAGTAATCGAGTTACCAGCAGGAGTAGAAATGGTAATGCCAGGAGACAACGTAGAAATGACAGTAGAATTAATCAGCTCAATCGCTATCGAAAACGGAACGAAATTCTCAATCCGTGAAGGTGGACGTACAGTTGGTGCTGGAAACGTTTCTGAAATCGTTGAATAATAAAATGAAAAAGAATCTTCGGATTCTTTTTTTTTTAACAAAAAATGTAGCTTGTGCTACATTATGATCGATTAAATATATTTTTAAGTGGTGCCGTATTGCGATACATGAAGTAGAGCGGTGCATTTGTAATAAGTTCTAAATCACCGATGTATTCGACAATTTCAGTGTGAAAAGAAGTTTTAAAGTCGTTTATTTCTTTCATTTTATTTTCTGCTAATGTCGGGTTAGCAACGCCACCAAAGTTAAATGTCTCAAACTCAAGCCGAGAATATTTTTCAATTACTTTCCAAAAGAGTAAGTGTCTTGCTGAAAATTCTTTCATTTGATGATT
>USET01000073.1 GCA_900553765.1 uncultured Mycoplasmatota bacterium | reverse complement strand
GGGAGCTTTAACCTTTATTTAACCACTCTCTTCCGTAATCACCAGTGCTTTACTTCCATTCACCGGAAGGATTAAAACCATACATGGATGATATCATTGCACCTAGTGTATGGATGATTGGTGGGGATGGATGGGCTTACGATATTGGATATGGTGGAATCGATCATATTTTATCAAGCCAAGCCAATGTAAATATTCTAGTGTTGGATAGTCAAGTATATTCCAACACTGGAGGTCAAGCATCTAAAGCGAGTCCAAAAGGAAGTATTGCGGCGTTTGCGTCTCATGGGAAGGATGTCCCTAAAAAGGATTTAGCTCGTATTGCAATGTGTACACCAAACGTGTATGTTGCACAGGTAAGTATGGGAGCAAATCCAATGCAAGTGATACGTGCAATGAAGGAAGCGGAAGAACATCAAGGACCATCGATGATTCTCGCATATTCGCCATGTATTTCTCATGGAATTCGTGGTGGAATGGAAAACAGTATGGATTCTAGTAAGATGGCAACCGCATGTGGATACTATCCGATTTTCCGATATCAACCTGAGACAAAGAAATTTACTTTGGATAGCAAACAGGTTAATTTTGATTTATATCAGAATTATCTGGAAACACAAAATCGTTATCGTATGTTAAAAGTGGTGAACAAAGAAAAAGCAGAACAATTATTACATCAAAATAAAGAAGAAGCGATAGAACGTTTTGAGTACTATCAAAGTCTAGAACAGAAATCTCAAAATAATGAATAATAAAAAAGAAGCAACATAGAAATGAGTATCTAAATGCTTCTTTTTTTATAACAATTTAAATATTTTTCGACAAAATTCGCAAATGAATTGACAAATTTCACTAAAATAGAGTAAATTATAATTAGAAGTGAGGAGGATGATGTTCATGTATTGTGGAGAATGCGGTGCCAAGAATAAAAAGGACGCTCGTTTCTGCGAAGAATGTGGGAAACCACTAGAAGCTGTAGATGAGAAGGTAAGTAAAGCTGAAACATCTAACAGTAAAGGTCGACGACCACGACCTGTGAAGAAAGCACCTGTTGAAAAGAAGCCAATGTCTAAAAAAGCAAAGGTGGGAATTATCATAGGTGTTATCGTAGCTGTCATAGTAGTTGCGTTTATCGTTATCGGAAATATGTTGACGGATCCGAAGAAGATAGCAACTGAGTATTTTGAAGCAATTACAAGTTATGACGCAGACAAGATGTATGCATACCTCGATGTGAAAGAAAGTGATTTTGCCAACAAGAAAATCTTCAAGAAAATTGTAGACCGTCAACTAAAGGAGACGAAAAATGTTCCAAAAGTTACGAACTACAAAGTAACAAGTACGGAGAAGAGTAGCAGTGGGCTCGTTATGTACGTTAAGATTAATTACACCATGGAAGGAAGCACGGAAGATAAAACTCAAACAATTGAGTTAACAAAAGATAAGAATAAAAAATTCTTGTTCTTTGACAATTGGAAGATTGCAATGACAGATGTTGAAACAGTAGAAGATTTTGAACTTTCTGTCATGAAAGATTCAACTGTAACGTTAGAAGGAGTTAAAGTTGACAAGAAATATATCGATAAAGAAGAGAGCGATGATTCTATCGATGTATATAAATTACCTTCTTTATTCCCATTAGAATATGAAATGCAAGTAGCATTGCCACTTGGATTCACGTTAGAAGATGAGCTAGATGCAGGAAGATATTCTAAGTCTCAAACGGTTAATTTGGATGAAGAAAATATTCCAGAAGCTGAGCAAAAGAAGATAGCTGATAAGGCAAAACAAGATTTATTAACACTTTACAACTCAGCTATTACTAATAAATCATGGGATGAGATTAAATCTGGATTTGAGTATAAAGATGCGGATTTAGATGACTTAAAAGAGGCTTACGAAGATTTGAAAGAAGATCTTAATTCTTCATCAAGCACGAAACTTACACAAATCGAATATAAAGATCTCGAACTTAGAAGTGTAGATATCAACGATGATGGTTTCTTATCTATGTATGTTTATGCTAAGTATAATTATACAGTGTCTTATGAAGAAGATGGTCAAACGAAGACAAAATCAAAATCTACGACAGACGGAATGTATTTGACGTATGATTACAAAGAAAATGCATATCGTTTAGTAGATGCATCAAGTTTACAAACATATTTTTCTAGATATTTTTAAGGAGGATTAGAAATGGCTAAATTTTGTACGAAATGTGGAAAACCACTTGTTGGTGGTAAACCATGTGATTGTGAAAAAAATGAAAATCAAAATGAAGTAGAACAAGTAAGTTTTAATGCAAACGGTCTTTTAGAAACAGTAAAGGGTATGTTTACAAGACCAGTTTCAACATTGCAAGAATTCGTTCAAGATCATAATCTTGTTCCTGCTTTAATCTTGTTGGGAATCAATGCACTTATCGTTTCTCTATTTGTCTGTTTAGGGGCAAAAGAAATTATTAGTGCGATTGCTGGTAGTGTATCAAGTTTGTTATTTACAATGGGTGGAGTGGAAATTCCTTATGCTAGAATTTTCTTTACAACGCTTGTTGTCATTATAATTGTATATGCTGCACTTGCTGGACTTTTCTATTTGATTGCTGATAAGTTGTTTAAAGGTAGTTCAAGTTATAAGAAGATGCTTGCATTGCTTGGAGGTACGTCAGTGATTATGTCAGTGACATTATTACTTTCTATTGTATTTATGTATGTATCATCGCAAGTGATGACAATTATCTTCTGTTGTGGAGCAATTGTTCAAAGTACATATATGGTGCAGGGATTTATCTATGCATCTGATATTGACGATGACAAAGTTGGATATACTTATGCAATTGTTTATGCAATTTTCTTAACTATTACAGTATTTATCTTGCCACAAATTTTAGGTTAAAAATGAAAGAGACTTTGAATGAAGTCTCTTTTTTTATAATCCTTTTTTGATAGTGTTTAAGATTTCTTTTCTCGCTTTATCATCACTTTGTTCCCATAAAATTTCAAAGAAAACGCCAAGTCCTGGAAGAGTAATTTCTTTTTGTTCAGAAATAGAATGTTCGATCGAAGTTTTCATTTCTTCTGTGTCTGTATCTTTGAAGTTTTCGATGATATTTTTTCTGATATCTATTTTCATCGTCCACATCCTTTCATAGTTATTGTGTTTTTTTTTTCTTTAAAATATACATGAGTGAAAGAAGCATTCATTTTTTAAAATAAATATATCAAAAGTCGTATCTTTTTTTCATATGATATGATAAAATGAAGTTAGAATTGGAGGGATAATATGAATGCGATGTGGATTGTATTGATTGTAATTGCGATTATTATCGTATTATTGATTGCATTTTTTGTTTCTACTTACAATAAACTTGTTAATTTACGAAACATGGTACAAGATCAGTGGTCACAAATTGACGTTTTATTGAAAAGAAGAGCGGATTTAATTCCTAACTTAGTAGAGACAGTTAAAGGATATGCATCACATGAAAAAGAAACTTTGAATGCCGTTATAAGTGCACGTAACAAAGCGGTTAGTGCTACGACACCAGAGGATGAGATGAAGGCAAATGGCGAATTGACTCAAGCATTAGGACGTTTATTTGCAATTAGTGAAGCTTATCCAGATCTAAAAGCAAACACGAATTTTATCGATTTACAAAACAATTTAAAAGAAACAGAGGATAAAATTGCTTATGCGAGACAATTCTACAACGATGCAGTGCTAGGATACAAAAACAAACTAGAGATGTTTCCATCTAATATTGTGGCATCTATGTTTGGATTTAAACCAGAGGCATTTTTTGAAGCAACCGAAGCTGATAAAGAAGTTCCTAAGGTTCAATTTTAGGCTTACGTATGTAAGTCTTTTATTTTAAAGGGGAGTGTACAATGAGACAAAAGATTACAATTTTAATTTTATTTCTAGTAGTGTTGCTTTTACCAAGTCAGGTGAGTGCCTCTAGTGATGTCTATATTAAAGATTATTATGTGGATGCAACTGTGGAAAGTAGTGGAGATATTTACGTAAAGGAATTATTTTTACTAACTGGAGACTATAATGGATACGAACGAATTATCAATTATCGAAACGTGAATGCAAAGGCTTTTGATGGTACGAAAGATTCGTTTGAGGGAAGCGATATTTATAACGGAACTGACATCGAATTACTTTCTATTCGAAATGTCGAAGTACCGACAAATTATTCTTTTGATTTGATTCGACAAGAAGGAGAGTTATTTCAGGAAAGTCAAATGGCTAGCTCTGGTATGAGAGGCGTGTATCAAGTGGAAACGACGGGAAATGGTTATCGCTATCGTATCTATAATCCGTCTAATGGTGGAACCAATGGATTTATGATTGAATATCGATTAAAAGATATGGCAATTTTACATTCTGATATTGCCGAGATTGGTTGGAATCTTTTTACGGATGAACAAGCAGATGATATCGAACATTTTTTAATGAAGATACATTTGCCAGAAAATAAGAATGAATTACGCGCATGGGCACATGGACCACTCAATGGAAATATTTCTTTAGATGGGAAAAATTTAATAACAGTAGAAATTGATGATCTAAGAGCTGGAACGCCTATGGATGTTCGCTTTGCTTTTGATAAAGATCAAGCTGCATACGCTACTAAAACAACTGGGGAAGAAGCTTTACCAATGATTTTAGAAGTAGAAGAAGCTCGAGCAGATCAAGCAAATCAAGAACGTATGAAAGCTCGTGTACTATATTATGGAACGATTGGAATTTCTATTGCTTGGCTCGTAGGGTTAATATTTATTATAAATACGATCGAGAATATCAAAGTACTTTTCCAGGAAAATATTTCCGAGATTTTCCAAGTGACGATACACCAGCAACCGTTGGATATTTATTCAATAAAAAAATTCGACCGGATGATCTATCTGCGTGTATTATGAATTTGATCGAAAAAAAGGTGTTGAAATTTGAAGAAAACCCAGAGAAGAAGAACGACTATATCCTAACTTATATAGAAAC
>USET01000072.1 GCA_900553765.1 uncultured Mycoplasmatota bacterium | reverse complement strand
ATTTTTTTCATAAGCTGTGGATAGAATTTTAGTACAACTTTTCCTGGCAGAGAACTTCCTCTATGTAGAAGTTTTCCACAGAATAAAATAATTTTTCCAGTAATAATCATGATAGATTTCATAACGACACCTCTTAATAAAATTATAACATATCATTGTATTTCGCATGTGACAAATTTTGCAATTTATATTTTTTTTCTAGTTTTGTCGAAATTCACTATAACAAGGTGGAAAGGTGTTATAGTAGTGGTGGTGATGGTAAGATGAGAACAGAAATTACTTATAGAGAGGATAAATTATATATTAATGTAGAAGGGATGGTCAATTTATCTCACATGGATCGTATGAAGCAAAAATTGGATTATATTGTGCGCGAATATCCCGTAAAGGAAATAGAATTGAACCATGAGAATGCGATTGGATGCTCCAAAAAGTATTGGAATGATTATATAGAACCTTTTGAAAACGAATATAGAAATATTAGAATCGTCGTTAAATATTAAGAAAGTGTAAATATAGAATAAATGTGTAAAAATGTATTGAAATATGGAATATTTTATAGTATTATACATGTGAAAGGAGAGGAAAAATGAAAGTACTAAAGTATATTATTACAATGACGTTTGCTAGTATGATATGTTTAGCTTCTGTATCTGCTATTGAAAACGAAGTTGCAAGCGTTGGTGGGGTAAAATACACGACAATTCAAGAAGCAATTGATAATGCTAATGGTCAAACTGTAACTATTTTATCTGATACGACTGAGAGTGTGGTAATTGCAACTGGTAAAAACATAACATTAGATTTAAACGGGAAAACAGTAACAAATGTTGCAGGCAAACATACCGTTATCAATCATGGAAATCTTACAGTTAAAGGTGATGGAACCTTAGATAATGTATCTCATCAAAAAGCAGCCTTAGTAAATGAAGAAGGTGGTGTTGCTAATTTGATTAGCGGAACCTACACTCGAAGCCAAGAAGCTGGAAAAAATCCAACAACACCAAACGGAAATTCTTATTATACAATTGAAAATTTTGGAACAATGGTAATTGGTGATTCTGTTAAGGTTTATAATAATGGTCATTATTCAAGTATGATTCATAATGGGTATTATAATGGTGCAACTCAAAATCCGTCTAAATTATATACACCAACTTTAACATCAATGGCGGAGTTTTTGATGGTGGAATTAACACTGTAAAAAATGACGACGATGGAATTTTAAAAATTACAGGAGGGTCATTTACAAATACAACACAAGCAGCTGTTCTTAATTGGAATAAGACAACGATTACAGGAGGAGAATTTACTTCTGATGTAGATACTGTTTTAAATGGTAAGATGTCAAATACTGGTCGTAATGCTGGTGAATTAATTATTACAGGTGGAACATTCAATGCTGGTAGTGGACAAATTATAGCTACAATGAGTGGTTCTGAAGATTTAACTGCCGCTGATGTTGTAGTAAGTGGCGGAACTTTTAATAAAGAAGTGAATGCTACATACATTAATTTTAGTGAAGACGAAAAAGAAATAGTTACAAATGAAGATGGAACTATTTCCATCCAGTACAAGAAAGCAGATTATTCAAAAATTAATGAATTAATTACCAAATACAATCAAATGGATAAAAATAAATATACAAATGAATCTATTCAAAATGTAGAAAATGCAATTAATAAAGTGGATTATAATAAAACCATTTTACAACAAAATGAAGTTGATGA
Organism: uncultured Mycoplasmatota bacterium; assembly: GCA_900553765.1. Taxonomy (GTDB): domain Bacteria; phylum Bacillota_I; class Bacilli_A; order RF39; family UBA660; genus Fimihabitans; species Fimihabitans intestinipullorum. The sequence continues at coordinate 3,341 of USET01000072.1, read as the reverse complement.
ATGGGCAAGCGATATTGAAAAAGCATTAAATGCATTAGTTATTAAAGTTGAAAATCCAAACACTTCGGATATGAATATCTTTGCTATTTTGTCTTGTTTGATTGTCAGTGGACTAGTAACTGTTGTTGCAGGTAAAAAATTATTAACACATTAGACTCATATTAATGAACTATCGACAATATTTTTGTCGATAGTTTTTTGTGTATTTTGTAAGATTGAATATTTTCTAGGTTGGGATATTTTTGTACATAAGAGATATGAAAAAAACATAAAATGACTTAGGTGATAATATGGGAATCGTTGGGAAACTACGTAGCTATTTATTAGAAGATGATTTTGTTGTTCATATTTTAGAAAATCAAATTAACGTGGTCAACTACACGAGTATTGGAGAAATTGGTGGAGAAAAAGTGATGATAAGATATGTGGGCGGATTACTTATTATAAAAGGAGAGAGGCTTGTTGTTTCACGATTATTAAAAGATGAAGTATTGATTACAGGAAAATTAAAAACGATAGAATTTAGGTGATGTGATGAAAAATTTTTTATTCCAACGGTTAAGAGGAAGATTAAAACTAAGGATTTCTGGGAAGAATATAGAAAGATTTATTCACCGATTGATGGGACAGAATATAGAATTGTTACGGATTTGGTATCCAAAAAGAGATGTAGTCGAGATCGAAGTTTACAGCGAAGATTACGAACGAATAGAAGAGTTAAAAACGATTTACGATGTTACTATTATAGGCAGTTATGGTATTTTAAGTTTTAGAAAAAGAATTAGGTTTTATAAGGAATTACTTTTATCGTTAACGATTGGTTTTTGTTTTCTGCTTCTACTTACAAATACGATTTTTAAAATAGAAGTGGTTCATACTGATTCTGATGTACGTGCTTTTTTAAAAAAGGAATTGGAAGAACATGGTATCAAAGAAATGACGATCCATAAAAGTTATCATACTCTTGATCAGATTCGTAAAGATATTATGGATGAAAATCGAGATCGAATAGAGTGGTTAGAGATAGAAAATGTGGGTACTTCTTATATTGTTCGCGTCGAATTAAGAGAGATAGAAAAAGAGAAAAAGCAAGGTGAGATGCGCAATATTGTAGCCAAGAAAAATGCCATCATTACACGTGTCGTAGCAGAACGAGGAACGATTGTTAGAACGAAGAATGACTATGTGAAAAAAGGAGATGTCATTATTAGTGGCGAGATTACGTTAAATGAGGAAGTCAAAAACGTAACGAGTGCAGAAGGAAAGGTGTACGGAGAAGTTTGGTATGAGACGAAAGTAGAATATCCTCTTTCTTATAGAGAAGTGAGGTATACGGGAAGAACGAAGAATGTATACGCTTTTCGTTTTTTGAATCATACTTATGAACTTTTTACACTCCATCCATTTAAAGAAAAAGAGTACAAAGAAAAGGAAGTATTATTCGATCCTGCATTTCCTATTGGGATCGTCTATCAAGAACAAAAGGAAGTGGAAAGAATCGATCAGATTTACGGAAAAAAAGAAGCGCTTAAGAAGGCAGTAGAATTAGGAAGAAAGCAAATTGAAAGTAAACTAGATGACAATGAGTATGTGATTGGTTCAAAAAATTTGAAAGTTGAGGTAAAAGAGAGTAAAATAATAGTAGATATCTTTTTTTCGGTATGTGAAGATATTACAGATTATGCTAAAATCGAACCAAAGATAGAAGAGGTACCACAAAAAGAGGAGTGATACGATGTTTCGGGAAACAATACTTGATATTTTTGCAAACAATTGGCCGATGATACTTATTTTTACGACGATTATTGTTTCCATACGTGTGACTCAATTGTTGTATCATCAAGAATCATTTCACTTTTATAAGGAAATTTTATCTCTTGGATTCGTCATATATATTCTTTGTTTATTTTATGTTGTTACATTTCAGGATGTTAGTTGGTCTTCTTCCAATTTCGTACCATTTACGGAGATGTTTCGGTATCGGTTAGGTACGAATATGTTTTATCGTAATGTGATCGGAAATATGATCATGTTTGTACCTTATGGATTTTTTGTTTCGTATTATTTGAAACCTAAAAAAGGTTATATTATTTTCTTGTTATCTTTTATCGCATCAGCAACGATTGAGACAACACAAATGCAGATCGGTCGCGTTTTTGATATCGATGATATTCTACTCAATTTATGTGGTGGTATGCTAGGATATCTTTTATACGAATTTATTATTTATATCAAGGCACACCTTCCTCAAATGTTGAAAAAAGAAGTGTTCTATAATATAATAATGGTAATTGCGATATGTGTAATTATCGCATATCTTTGTTATAGCCCGATAGGAGGATAAGATGAATCAGATTGAAGTAATCAACGAAACAGAAGAAACCATCGATGAATTGAAGATAATTTCAAAGTTGTTGGAATATGCAGTCGATTTTGAAAAGTTAAACAATGTCACTTTTAATGTGATCATTGTTCATAATGATGAAATTCATAAGTTAAATCGAGAATATCGTCATATCGATAGAGAAACTGATGTCATTACGTTTGCACTGGAAGATGAAGAGATGATGAATTTTTCGGATCAGCGTATCTTAGGCGACATCTATATTTCCGTAGATAAGGCTAGAAGCCAAGCGAAGGAATACGGTCATTCTTTTTTAAGAGAGTTAGCATTTTTAACAGTGCATGGTTTTTATCATTTGTTAGGATATGATCATATGACAAAGGAAGATGAAAAAATCATGTTTGAACGTCAGGAGCGTGTATTAGATGGATTTGGAATTAAGAGGGAAATTTAAAAAGCGCGGTTGGAAACGATTTTTGCATAGCTTTGGAAATTCATGGGATGGTCTTAGATATGCATATCGCTATGAACAAAGCATGACGATCCATGCGATGACTGTCGTATTAGTCGTTGGTCTTGGAATCATATGTCAGATCAGTCGGTTGGAATGGATTATTTGTATTTTCTTGCTTGGTATTATCGCAGCGACAGAACTCATTAATACTTCATTAGAAGCGGTGATCGATTTAATTTGTCCACATATCCATCCACTCGCAAAGATTGGAAAAGATACCGCAAGTGCGGCAGTATTTGTATATTCCATCGTATCTTTTATCGTATGGTGTTTGATATTTATACCAAAGTTAATCTCAATGGTAACTAGTTGGTTAATGTAGTAAGGAGATCGTTATGAATCAAGAACAAAGAGATGAACAAAAGAAATTAGGAATTAAGCGTTTTTTCAAGAGCTTTACTTATTCGTGGGCTGGATTGACTTATGCGTTCCGTTATGAACAAAGTATGTTAGTCCACGTTTTAGTAACATTATTAGTTATAT
>USET01000071.1 GCA_900553765.1 uncultured Mycoplasmatota bacterium | reverse complement strand
GAAAAATCGACATATCGAAAATACATCGCTCTTGTGTGGGGTGTCATTCCTCACGATACAGGGGAAATCGATGCCCCAATTGGACGCGACGTAAAGGATCGAAAGAAAATGGCAGTGACTGCTACAAACAGCAAGGATGCAGTTACACATTTTAAAGTGTTAAAACGATATAAGGATGCAACACTGGTCGAATTACAATTAGAGACGGGAAGAACACATCAAATTCGTGTGCATATGAATTATATAGGTCATCCTGTTGTCAACGATCCAGTGTATGGCAAAAGAAAAAAATTTGATGATAGTGGACAGTGTTTACATGCAGCTGCACTTGGATTTCGACATCCGAAAACAGGAGAATATATGGAATTCGAATCAGAACTTCCAGAGTGTTTTACGAATATTTTGAAACATTTCGAAGAAAGTTAAAGGAGGTGCTTTCATGGGAGAAGTAACAGTAGAGAAAAATGACGAACTCGTCATGAAGTTACTACATTATTTTATTACAGAACAAGGATACAATCCGATCGTTCTCCATGGAGCGAAAAATGAAATTTGGTTAGAAAATATCGATGCTAGCTACGGAATTGTTCGAATCAATACCGGATATATTCACAACAAAGAACAGTTAGATTTCGATTTGTTTAAAACGAAAAACATCTTGGGAAAGATCAAAAAGAAAATGATGACGATGCATATGAATGTACTTTCTTTCTACTTAAACATGGGAGAAAATGTATCGTTTGAAAATGGAGAAAACAGCATTGCCAACGTTACTTGTATCCAACTTACGAAAATTGATGATTTAAATGAACATCCTCTTTTGCTAGAGGCTTTCCCTAATATTACTAAGAAAACGACTTATGCGGAAAAAGGAATGGATTTATTTATTAAATTAACGCGTGAAATCAATAAAAAGAGTGAGGAAGATGCGATGAGGGCAGAACAAGTCTTTCGCATGAAAAAGCCAGTTATTACTTATCTTTTAATTGCAATTAACATGTTTGTGTTCATATGTATGTATCTTTTTGGAAACGGTAGCCAAGATCCATTTACATTATTAAATTTTGGAGCAAATTATGGAGATTTAGTAAGAGCAGGGGAGTATTACCGCTTGTTTACTTGTGCCTTTTTACATATTGGTGTTCTACATTTATTTGTTAATATGTATTCTTTATATGTAATTGGTCCACAACTCGAAAGCTTTTTAGGGAAAACAAAATTTTTAATTGTTTATTTGTTTAGCGCTTTATCGGGAAGTTTATTGTCTATTTGTTTTACAGATGGTGTTAGTGCTGGTGCGAGTGGAGCACTGTTCGGACTTTTAGGATCTTTATTATATTTTGGATATCACTATCGTATTTATTTAGGAAGCGTCATGAAATCTCAAATTATTCCAATTATTATTTTAAACTTATTGATGGGATTTTTCGTCGGCGGAGTCGATAACGCTGCTCATATCGGTGGTTTAATTGGTGGAGCACTTATTACGATGGCTTTAGGTGTAAAATATAAATCAACGACATTTGAGAAGATCAACGGTTGGATTTTGACAGCGATTTTTCTTGGCTTTGTAATTTATGCTGGATTTATAGGGCTATAAAAAAGAGAATCATTTTACGATTCTCTTTTTATAATTTTCTATATAGTCCTATCGCTTTTCCTAGGATAGTAACTTGATCCAGAATAATCGGATCCATCGTATCGTTTTCAGGTTGTAATCGAAAGTAACCATCTTCTTTATAGAAACGTTTTAAAGTCACTTCATTTTCAGCTGTCATTGCTGCCACGATTTCACCATTACGTGCTGTATTTGTTTTTTCGATTACGATGATATCTCCGTCGAAGATTCCAGCATTGATCATACTTTCTCCACTGACGTTAAGAGTGAATACTTCTTTGTTATTTGGAATCATATAGGCAGGAAGAGAAAAATACTCATCGGGATGTTCAATTGCTTCGATTGGGCTTCCTGCTGTAATTTTTCCGAGCAGAGGAACTTCTACTACCATGTCATCTTTTGGAGCAAATTCGTTATCGACTAATAATTCAATCGCTCTATTTTTCGTTTCTTCCTTTTTGATCATTCCTTTATTTTCAAGATTTTGTAAGTGTGCATGTACTGTTGCAGGGGATGAAACACCAATTGCAGCACATATTTCTCTGACTGTTGGTGGGTATCCGTTGCTTACGACATATTCTTTAATATAAGTTAAAATTTCGTCTTGTCTTTTTGTTAATCCTTTCATAGCAACCTCCTTTTATATTTACAATATAACATATTTCAATGTATAAGTCAAACAATTGTTTGCGTGAACAGATGTTCCTGTTTTAAAAAATACAAAAAAAACGTAAACACGAACAATTGTTCACAAAAAAACTATTGACACGAACAACTGTTCGTAGTAAGATGAAAGTACGAAAGAGAGGTAGTAAAGATGAAAGAAATGTTAAAGAGTAAAATAATGGTAGGGTTTGTCGCTTTTATCTTAGGAATCACTTATATGAATGGAGTACAAACAAGAAAGATGGAGGATACGACAAAACAGGCGCAAGATAGTTATATTGCTATGAATTTAAAATAAAACTTTATTCTTGTCTAGAAGTTTGCTATAATAAAAAGAGAGTAAAAAATAGAAAGGGTAGACATATGGACAAGGATATCATTAGTAATATAAAGTCGTTAGGAATCGATATGATTCATCGAGCAAGAAGTGGGCATCCCGGAATTGTTCTTGGGGCGGCTCCTATTATATACACGCTGTTTGCATATCATCTGAATATTAACGTAAATGATCCACAATGGATCAATCGAGATCGTTTTGTGATGAGTGCTGGGCACGGATCTGCACTTCTTTATGCGACGATGTTTATGGCAGGTTATCCACTTACAATCGATGATTTAAAGTCTTTTCGAAAGATTCATTCTAAAACGCCAGGTCATCCTGAGTATGGGTTGACATCAGGAGTTGAAATGTCTACTGGACCACTGGGACAGGGAATTGCAAGTGCTGTTGGAATGGCTTTAGGAGGGAAGATTTTAGAGACTCGTTATCAGTTGCATCCACTTGCAAAGAAGAAACAAACAAGAAAAATGTTGGACCATAGAGTATATGTTTTATGTGGCGACGGAGACTTGATGGAAGGAGTCAGTTACGAAGCTTGTTCTTTTGCAGGAAGTCACAATCTCGATAATTTAATCGTCTTATACGATTCTAATCAGGTTAGCTTAGATGGTGGAACGGAACATACTTTTACTGAGAATACCAGAGAACGATTCCATGCGATGGGATGGCATACGGAATTTGTAAAAGATGGAGAGGATGTTCATGAAATTAGCCGAGCAATTGAAAAAGCAAAAGAATCTGGGAAACCATCTTTTATAGAAATTCGAACTGTAATTGGACGTGGATCTTTGGATGAAGGAACAAACAAAGTTCACGGAAAGCCATTATCCAACGAAGATATCGCACAATGGAAAGCAAGTTTAAATTTAACGAACGAAGAGTTTAGCTATTCTAGTGCGTTGCAAACAGAGTTTCAAAGATTGATCGTTGCACATAGTCGTGCAAAATACGATGAGTGGGCTAGTGAGTATCGTGAGTTCACTGCTGATAAAGCGATAGAAAAAGATGATGAATTTAATTTTATTTTCGGAAAACCAATTTCAGTCGATTTACTTAAATACGAATGGGATTTTCGTTCTATCGAAGCAGAACCATTACGCAACACAAATCAAACGATCATGACAGACATTGCAAAATTGGTTCCTAATTTTATCGGTGGAAGTGCGGACCTTGCTTCATCGACGAATGCCTATTTGTTAGGGCAAAAAGATATTAGTAAGAAGGATTATAATGGAAGAAATATCTGGTTTGGAGTTCGCGAACACGGTATGGCAGCTATTTTAAATGGGCTTGCGCTTTCTAATTTTAGACCTTTTGGTTCTACTTTCTTGACATTTGCGGATTATTTAAAACCAGCAATGAGAATGTCTGCTTTAATGAAACTTCCTGTTACTTATATATTTACGCATGATTCTATTGAGATCGGTAGTGATGGACCTACACATCAACCAATAGAACAGCTTGCGATGTTACGTTCTATACCGAATATGACAGTGTTCCGACCAGCGGATGCAAGAGAAATTGTCGGTGCATGGAATTATATATTAAATCAAAATATGCCTGTTTCTTTGGTAATTTCAAAGACGTCAGTGCCTGTTCTTTCAACGACGAATGCTTCAAATGTGGCAAGAGGCGCTTATGTGATAAGAAAAGAAGCAGACAAGTTAAACGGAATTATCATAGCGACAGGAACGGAAGTTCATACGGCCATGAAAATTGCTGAACGTCTCGCACAAGAGAAGATCGACTGTCGTGTTGTAAGTATGCCGAGTCGTGAACTTTTCTTGCGACAAGATAAAGAATATCAAGAGGAAGTACTACCAATTGGATATAAAAAAGTAGTGATCGAGGCAGGTTCATCGTTTGGATGGCATCAGTTTGTCTATAACGAAAAATATTTGATCACTGTAAATGAATTTGGTGCGAGTGGTTCACCACAAGATGTTTTAAAAGAAAAAGGATTTGATGAAGAAACGATTTATGGAAGAGTTCGAAAACTATTACGTTAATATTAAAACGGAATGATAGGCGAGAGGAAATATTATGATGAAATGGCGGAGAGGAAAAAGAAAGGGAAATAAACAATGGGCAATCATTGGATTGTTGTCGGCTTTGCTTGTTTTTAGCATAAGTTATGCTTTATTGGCGACACAGTTAAATGTTCGTGGGACATCGCAGATTAGTGCAGAATTTAACGTGTATATTTCTAGCATTAAAGAAAAAGAAGTGTATAAAGCGACAACAAATAGTGCAAATGTTGGACAAGATAAATTAACCGCTAACTTTGATGTTAATTTAGATGTTCCAGGAAGTTATGCAGAATATACGGTAACTGTAAAAAATGATAGTAATTTTAATGTCGAATTAAAAGAAATTGTAGGGATTGATGAGGTAAATCAAAAATCCCCAAAGGAAATTCAATATTCTGTCGAAAATATTTACCCAGGAGAAGTGT
>USET01000070.1 GCA_900553765.1 uncultured Mycoplasmatota bacterium | reverse complement strand
TGTCTATTATACAATTTTGTTTTATAATGATAGAAGCTAATCTAAGGAGGACTGTCTGTGAAAGAATTGAAAAAAGCAAAAGGATGGCTCATAATTATGATGTTATTGTTTTTAATTGTAACAGGAGCTTCAGTTTATTTTATCTATGCAATCAGTTTATTAAATGGAATTGAAAATACACTACGTTTTATCGTTTCTGTTGTAGTTGTAATGATATGGTTATTGACTTTGCGGTCTTATATCCGATCATTAAAGAAACGAAAGATATCAAAATATATACCACGTATCATTTTATCTATAATATATATAGTAATTTTAATTGTAATCGGTGGGTTTATTATTAAAACGTATTCAAAAGTAGATAACTTGACATCGAGTCATGATTTGTATTCTACAAGTATCGTAACGCTAAAATCGAACAAAGTAGATTCTATCAAAGATATGAACAATAAGAAAATTGGTCGTATTACGGATGAAACAAGTGTCGAAGGGTATACGATACCAGAGGAAATTATCGATAAGAATAATCTAAAAAATAAAATAGAGGATTATGATACATACACAGATTTATTAGATGCATTATTAAATGAAAAAATTGATTATGTTTTCCTACCAACGGATTATGTGGCAATGTTTAGTAGCATTGAAACTTATGCTGAAATTGGAAACACAACAAAGATCATATATACGCAAACAAAAGAAGTAAAAGCAGAAAAGAAGGCAGGATCAAATTTAAAAGAACCTTTTACAATCCTTTTGATGGGAGTGGATTCTGAGCAGGAAGATGTTAGAACGGCTTCTTACAATGGAGATTCTCTCATGTTAATTACATTTAATCCTAAGACGTTGAGTTCTACCATTTTAAGTATTCCACGTGATACTTATGTTCCAATCGCATGTATGAAGAACCAGAGAAAAAATAAGATTACACATGCTGCTTGGCAAGGAGAATCATGTATGATCAATACAATTCAAAACTTTACGGGAATTACAATTGACTACTATGTAAAGATCAACTTTAAAGGAGTCGTAAAACTCGTTGATTCTTTAGGTGGAATCGAAGTAGATGTACCACTTGGATTCTGTGAACAAGACAGTGATAGAAACTTTGGAAATTTACAATGTGTCGAAGCAGGACATCAGGTGTTAAATGGAGAACAAGCACTTGCTTGGGCACGTCATAGAAAGAGTGCTGGATTTGACGACTTTGTACGTGGACAAAACCAACAACTTGTCGTAAAAGGAATTTTAAATCAATTGAAGAATGTCAGAAGTTTAGATACTGTATATGAACTTATGGATACTTTAGGAAATAACATGCAAACAAACATGACGACAAATGAAATTTTATCTTTATACAATATTGGTAAAGATGTAATCATAAAAGCAGCAGATACACCAATGGAAGAGTTGTTAAGTATGCAAAGACTTTATATTAGCGGATCTGATGCATATATTTATGACTACGATCCAAGAAGCGGACAAGGTACAAGAATGAATTTATATAATTTTGTTCCATACGAAGAAAGTTTACAGGCAGTCATCGATGCGATGAAGGTAAATTTAGGATTGAAAGAACCTAAGATGATAAAAGAGTTTAGTTTTGACATTAACGAACCATATGAAGAAACGATTATTGGAAAAATGAACAAGGGAACAACTGGAATTAACTTGTTACCAGATTTCTCTGGAGATACCGAGGCAATTGTACGTAGTTGGGGATCAAGATACGGGTTTACTGTAGCAGTCAAACAAGTAGCATCTTCTAGAGCAAAAGGAACAGTCATTAGTCAAAGCATTCCAGCAAAAACAGATATGGAATATGTAAAATCTATTACGATTAATGTTTCTAACGGAGCAGGTGCAACAAGACCAAAAGATGATGATGAGGATAAAAAAGAAACACCAAAACCAACACAAACGCCGGATGATGGTGAAGATGATGTTGTAAAGCCAACACCGACGCCAACGCCTGATCCTACACCACCATCTGAACCAACACTTCCACCAGAAATTGATCCTTCAGCGTAAAATATTTTAAAAGAGAAGTTATCTTCTCTTTTTTGTCAACCTGACTGAAAGTTATCTCATGATGTTGACAAATTTTCTTAGAGGAAGGTATACTGATCATAGAAGTTAAAAGATTGATGTGATAGGGAGTAGGGATTTTTATGGAGCAAAGTACAAAAGTAGTTCCAAAGACTAGTGTTAAGACGATCGTAACTGCGATTTATTTGGTTTTGTTATTTTATTCAGGGTTTAAAACATTTGTAAGACTCGATACGGAACATTTATTGACATTTGAAATAAAAGGATTTAGCATTGCATTCACAACATCCATGTTCTTACTATATATCGTGTATGCGAATCGTAAGAAATTTTATTATATTGCCGTACCGATTATATTTGCGGGATTTGGCTATACATTTTATACGGTATATCGTAGCTATAGTGAAATGATGCAACTAGAACTTGGATTTTATCTTTATATTGCCAGTTTTATTCTTTTTATCGTTAGCTTATTTTTCCCGATGGAAGAAAGTAAAAATCACTCGAACAAGAAATCTGATATACAAAAAGTGATATCGGATATGAATCTGAAAGAACAAATGCGAGATAATTATATGGTAGGTACTTATCTTTTTGGGATCAAAGGAAAACCGGAGTTATCAAATCGTTTGTGTGCGATTACGACAAATAAAGATAGCAAAGATATAGTACTTGTCATTGCATCGAATGAGCCTTTTCAATATGAAATTAAATATGAACAGATTGAGAAAATCACGGTAAAATCAGGATTGTCAGTGAGTAGTAATGGAATGCATCAGGTAGAAGATCATAGTACGGAAAGAGCGATGCTAGCTACTGCTTTATTAGGTGTTTGGGGGCCTATGATTTCTGAAAGTATTGGAGACCTAGGAGAATCTGGAAAAGTAAATTATAAAATTGCTTTTACTGTTGAAGTGCATTATAAATTAAATGAAGAGGAAAAGAGAATTGTTTTAACATTCCACGAAAACCCGGACCGCTTTTTTGGAAAATTTGCAGAGCTCTATCAAAAAGCTTCTTGATATTTCAGAAGCTTTTATTTTATAAAAAAAGAGAGAATATGTTGACAAGTATGATACAATAGATATGTGCGAAAGAGGGGATAACATGAATGAGTTCGTAGCACTTTTATTAACATTGTTGGTTGGATTATTTATCGTACTTGGAACCGCAATTATTTTAATAACGAAGAACAACAAAAAGATTGTGCAGTTTTCTATCAGTACCGCATTCGGTGTGATGACATCACTGATTATATTAGAATTGCTACCAGAAAGTTTCGAACATTTAAGCGAAGGTTTAGAGACATGGCAAGCGGTAGGATGCTTGCTTTTCTTTATTATCATAGGAGTCTTACTATTAAAAGCACTTGATTTATTTGTTCCAGATCATCATGAAAAGGAACATGAAAAAGTAGATGAAGAAAACTTAACACATATTGGAATTGTGGCGAGTGTTGCTTTGATTCTGCATAATATAATAGAGGGAATGGCAATTTATACGAGTGTTTTAAGTTCATTAGAGCTTGGAATCTTGATGTGTATTGGTGTAGGTCTTCACAATATTCCGATGGGAATGGTGATTGCATCTACATTTTATACATCGAAAAAGCACTTGAAAAGAACGATTGGAATTGTATTTCTCACTGCAATTTCTACGTTGTTTGGGGGACTTTTGATGTTCTTTATGAGTGGTATGTTAAACGAATTCTTACTGGGTATTTTACTTGCGATTACAACAGGAATGGTTTTATATATCGCCGTATTTGAATTGTTCCCACATCTAGTAGAGCACAAAAAAGAAAAAGGAACGATCACAGGAGTATTACTTGGGGTTGCACTTTTACTCGTCAGTGTTTTGTTGGGTGGACATCATCATTAATAGGTTGACAAACAATGGAAAAAGATATATGATAAGACTATCAAATGCGATGATTAGGACACGATATTTTAAATCTTTTCTTTTAGAGAGCAGGGATTGCTGGGAACCTGTAGAAAAATTAAAATGTTACTACCTATGAGCAGAACTCGAAAGAGATTTCCGGTTTAGGACCGTTACTCCGTAATTAAGCGAAACAAAGGATGGTACCGCGTATCAACGCTCCTTACATAATAGTAGGGAGTGTTTTTTCATTCCCGAAACAATAGAAAGAAGGGATTTTATGGAAAATATTAAAGAGAACGAAAAATTAAATGTATTGAATCATAGTTGTGCACATTTACTCGCGCAGGCTGTAAAGCATTTATATTCGGAGGCTAAATTTTGGGTAGGGCCAGTGATCGAGGAAGGGTTTTACTACGATATAGATTTAGGAGACAAAACACTAACAGATGAAGATTTAGCTAAAATCGAGAAAGAAATGAAAAAATGTGCGAAAGCTGATAAAAGAATTTATAGAGAAGAGATCTCTAAAGAAGAAGCATTAGAAAAATTTAAAGACGATCCGTATAAAATAGATTTAATCAATAGAATGGACGAAAAAGAGACTGTTATTTCTTGCTATACCCAGGGAGATTTTACAGATTTATGTAGAGGCCCTCATGTTGAATCTACTAAGAAAATGAAGTATTTTAAACTCATTAAACATAGCGGAGCTTATTGGAAAGGTGATGCTAACAATAAAATGCTTCAAAGAATATATGGAGTATGTTTTGAAAACGAAGAGGATTTAAATCGTTATTTACAAGAGTTAGAAGAAAGAAAACAAAGAGATCATAGAAAAATAGGAAAAGAACAAGAAATATTTATGAATCATGAACTAGTTGGTGCTGGAATGCCGTTATGGCTTCCTAATGGTGCTTTAGTTCGTAAAGAATTAGAAAATTATATTTATAACAAGGAAAGAAAAATGGGATATCAACATGTTTATACGCCTTGTGTTGGAACAGTTGATTTATATAAAACTTCAGGACATTGGGATCATTATAAAGAAAATATGTTTCCATCAATGAAAGTTGATGAAGAAGAGTTTGTACTCCGTCCAATGAATTGTCCGCACCATATGTTAGTATATAAAAATAAACTTCATTC
>USET01000069.1 GCA_900553765.1 uncultured Mycoplasmatota bacterium | reverse complement strand
GCGCTTTTTCTTTTGGTGAAAAACTTGATTTCATAAATTGTGTGGGTTATAATAGAGTGCAAAAAAGGAGATACTTATGATACGAGTGGATGGGGATGGATGTCCAGATATCAAAGTGATAGAAAGAGTAGCACAGAAATATCATGTTCCAATGAAGGTTTACGTTGATACATCTCACATTCTAAATTGTGATTATGCTATTGTCGTAATTGTAGATACGGGAATGCAAAGTGTAGATGTAAAATTAGAAAACGAAATACAGCAAAAAGATATTGTCATAACGCAAGATTACGGAGTTGCAGTCGTAGCCTTATCGAAAAATGCTTATGTCATTCATCCAAGTGGAGTTGAATATACAAACTATAATATATTAGAGTTATTAGATAACCGTCACAGGAATATAAAATTACGTAGACAAAGAATTAAAACAGCAAGAATAAAAAAGAGAACCAAGAGCGATACGATATATTTAAAAGAAACATTAGTGCGATTGATAGAAAAGAGTGATGCATAAGATGAGATCTAAATTTGAAAATGGAAAGAAAATACGTTTTGCAAGTACTTTGAAGAAGGTAGAGTTATATTCTTCTTGTTTACAATTATATTTGAGAATAAGAAACGAAAAAGAATTTCGGAGTTATATGCAATCGTTTTGCTCTGATGATACGATTCAAATTATATTAGATCAAATACATAATCAATTAAGAACTTTTGCAACGATTGCGATCGTAGAAGAAGAAGTGGAGCAAGTAAAAACAGGTGTTGATCAAGGTCAAAAACAAGCGACCCATCAAAGAGAATCGAATGTAACGACACATGCGAAGAGAAATCAAAAATTTGAACAAGTCCAAAAAGAAGCGAAAATAATATATGAAAAGGCACAACCATTCTTAAAAGAAAAAGATCGAAGATTCGCCCAAATCTACTTTGCATCGTCTTCAAATGAAGAGTTGATAAAGAACGTACAGGAACAAATGGGAGTGCAGGCGCAAAGCGTCGCTATCATGAAGAGTCTATTCCTAAAAGAATTAAAAGAGTGTAATACGGACTATAAAGCTTGGACGGAAAAGAAACAAATGAGAAAGGTGAAAGCAAAGAAAGAATTCAAGCAAATACAACAAGAGATGAAACCGACCTATGAAAAAGTACAACTGTTATTATCGCCAAAAGAACGAGAGTTCGCTCAAATTTATTTTCAATCAGAATCAAATAGTGAAATGTTAGATGTGGTAACATCACAAATGGGAATACAAAAACAAAGCGCATATGCGTTGAAGGCCAACTTTTTAAAAAAATTAAAATTATATAAATCACAGTATGATGATGCGAGAGTAAATATCGAAATTGAAAGGAAAGAAGAAAGTCAGAAGCAAGAACAATTTATAGAATTGGGAGAAGCGCTAAGAGAAAATTACGTAGGGATGAAATCGCTTCTGACATCTAAGGAAAGAGAATTTATAGATATTTATTTGATGTCTGCATCAAATGAAGAATTGATGAAAAAGGTTCATGAGCAAATGAATCTTAGTTTACAAAGTGCTTATCGCATGAAGTATAAAATTTTGAAAGAAGTTAGAGAATGTAAAGAGAATTATGTGGCTTGGGTAGAAAAGAGAAGTGCAACGAATCCATGGAAAAAATTTCAAAAAAGGACAGGGGAATTTTATGAAAAGGGACGTCCGTATTTAACTGATCGAGAATTAGAACTCATTGATTTAATCCTGTCATCTGATACAAATGACGAGTTTGTACAGAAGTGTGTTGACAAGTATCATGTAGCACCATCACAAATTTTGGATATGAAAAGAAACTTCCGAGTAGGAATGCATCAATTTCAAACCGATTATCAAGCATGGGTAAAAAAACAAAGTAATAAACAGAAAGCGAAAAAATCTCTTGCTTCCGAAAAGTTTCTTTCTGTGAAGGAAGAGGTGCGGCCAACTTACGAAAAGATAAAGTCTATGTTTTCTATAAAAAGGCAAAAGTTTGCAGAAATCTATTTTGCATCGACATCTATGGAAGAATTTTTAAACAATGTAGAACAACAATTAAATATCGCTCCACAGAGTGCTCGTGTCATGAAAAGTAAACTGTTAAAAGAACTAAGAGAATGTAGTGATAATTATGAAGAGTGGGTAGAAAAGAAAAATAAGGAGAAGCAGAAGATAAAAGCACCTCTGAAATCTCGCAATTCCGAATCCTTTTTTCAGACGCGCGAACAACTAAGACCTGTTTATGAGAAGATCAAAATGTTGTTATCACCAAGAGAACGTGAATTTGCAGAGATCTATTTTGCTTCAAACACGTATGAAGAGTTGATAACCAAAACGGTAGAACAAATGCATATTGCACAACAGAGTATTTACGGAATGAAAGGTCGCCTTTTAAAAGATTTAAAAGGATGTATGAATGACTATGATGCATGGGTGAAAAGAAGACAATTTCGTAGTAAGCGAGACATTCAAAAAGATACGGAAGATTTTGAGTTAGTAAAAACGAAAGTAGAGTATGAAAATTTATATTATATCTATCAACCATATATTCCATTAGAATATCAAAAAGCGTATGAAATGTGGTTGGAGAATAGGACAGAATCCGTGCCAGAAATGTGCCGTATTGTGATAGATTATGTACTCCGTTGTGATCGTGCAGTAGAAAGTAAAAAAGGGCTGCCAAACTTTTCAAGAGTAGTAGAATTGCATAAAAAGGCAAGTATGCCTAAAAAAGATGCGACGATGGATTTTTTACATTCGATTTCAAGAGAAGAAATTATGGTTTTACTTTCACAGTTGCAATCGATACCAAATCTTCCTAAATATCAAAGATTGTACGAATTTTATGGTATTGATACCACGCGTCATTCTGTTGAACAAATACATGAAAAATATCCTGAGTTATCTATCGTGTCTATTAAAAATGAATTAAAGCAAACTGTTATTTCTATTCAAAAAAAGGCATCTGTGTCTCTTAAAGAAGATAAGATGTGGGTAAGAGAAAGACAAACGTTGCTTCCAAAATTTACATTTGCTAGTTTTGAATTAGGAAGACTAGAAGCAATATGTGTGAATTATTATTATGGTTTTACAGTCGCCCCTATGACAATTTCTGAGATAGCAGAAAAGGTCCATTTCAAAGAGTGGAAAGTAGAAAAGTTTATCCAGAGCGCTAAGTTAATATTAAAACAATCTAAAGTAGCTAAGAATCCTGCAATCCTAGCATCTGTCGAAAAAATTTCTAATGTGAATGAGGACAACATATTACAATTGCAAGATAAAGATTTCCGTGCATTGCGTTTAATGGTACAGCAAGCACTGACAACAGATGAAATGAAATTGAATTTTGTACAAGAGAAAATCTTAAATCTTTTCTTTGGATTTCCAAATAAACCGATTAAGAGTTCTCGAGAAATTGCTGAATTGTGTGGATGTACAGAACAAGATGCGCGTACCTATTTAATTGAAACGATAAGGTATGTTTTAAATTATATATCAAAAGAAGATTTTGAAACGAAATTTAAAGGAAAAAAAGTTGTAAAGCAATTATCTAGTATTTTTAATAAGTAGATAGAAGAACATTACGATGTTCTTTTTCTATAGGGGTATGATATAATGAATTAGAGGTGATACGATGAAAACAGATTTGGAAATCGCACAGGGACATACAATGTTACCTATTGTAGAAATTGGTAAAAAGTTAGGACTCGAAGAAAATATGTTAGAATGTTATGGAAAGTACAAGGCAAAGATTACAGGGACACCGAGAGAAAATCACCAGGGGAAACTTATTCTTGTGACAAGTACCAATCCAACTCCATATGGCGAGGGAAAGACGACGATGGCAATCGGACTCTCCGATGCGCTTTGTAAATTGGGATGTCGTTCTCTACCAGTATTAAGAGAACCATCTTTAGGACCTGTTTTCGGAATCAAAGGAGGTGCAACCGGTGGGGGATACGCTCAAGTAGTTCCGATGGAAGATATCAATCTGCATTTTACTGGAGATATGCATGCACTAACATCCGCTAATAATCTTTTGTGTGCTGCAATCGATAATCATATATTTCAAGGAAACGGACTTAAGATCGATAAAAATAGGATCATGGTATCGAGAGCAATGGATATGAACGATCGTGCATTGAGAAATATTACGGTAGGACCGAAGGAAGACAAAAGAGAGGATTCCTTTGTAATTACAGTTGCAAGCGAATTGATGGCTATTCTGTGTCTAGCAGAAAACTTAGAGGATTTAAAAGCACGAATCGCACGTATTTGTATTGGCTATAATTTAGAAGGGAAGCCACTTTACGTGAGAGATTTACACGTCGAAGGGGCGATGACGTTACTTTTAAAAGATGCGATCAAACCTAATTTAGTACAGACTCTAGAAGGGAATCCTGCCATTTTACATGGAGGTCCGTTTGCTAATATCGCACACGGATGTAATTCACTGATTGCGACAAAGATGGGACTGTCTTTGGCAGATTACGTAGTGACAGAAGCAGGATTTGGATCGGATCTCGGTGCGGAAAAGTTTTTGGATATCAAATGTAGATATGGAAATTTAAAACCATCTGTGATTGTTTTGAATACGACGATTCGCAGTTTAAAATATAACGGAGGATCGACGAAAGAAGCGTTAGCAGAAGAAGATCTAGATTTTTTGAAAAATGGAATTGTCAATCTAAAAGCGCATATTGAAAACATGCAGAAATATTTAAATCATGTTGTCGTATGTATCAATCAGTTTGAAAGTGATACAGAGGAAGAATTAAACTATGTGAAGAATTATTGTGAGAATCTCGGGGTATCCTGTGCTTGTTCTAGCGCACATACGAAGGGAAGTGCTGGTTCATTGGAACTTGCGCAACTTGTTTTAGACACATGCAAAGAAGATAGTAAATTTCAATTGTTATATCAGGACGAAGTATCACTTACGGAAAAGATTGAAAAGGTGAGTCATGAAATTTATAGGGCTTCCGACATTCAGTATGAACAAGGTGTTTTAGAAAAATTAAAACAATATGAAGCAATGGGGTACGGGAGTCTACCTGTATGCATTGCTAAGACGCAATATTCTCTTTCGGATGACGCAAAAAAATTAGGGCTCCCAGAAGGGCATACGATGACGGTGCGCGATGTGAATTTGCATA
>USET01000068.1 GCA_900553765.1 uncultured Mycoplasmatota bacterium | reverse complement strand
TTTTTCCACATCAAAACTCTTTCTTAGAAGCAGATGGAATTGAAGAAGAGAGACGTCTATGTTATGTCGCTATGACTCGTGCTCGTAAAAAGTTATGGCTCGTCAATGCAAAGCGAAGAACATTATACGGAATGGATCATATGAATCCACCAAGTAGATTTTTACAAGAAGTAGATGACTCTTACATTGAAAAGGATTTTAAAGAAAGTACAGCTTCACAAAAGGTTGATACATTTGTATCGAAAGTGGATTCTAGTGTAGAATATAATATCGGAGATCATATTGTTCATGATACTTTCGGAACAGGTGTCGTAGTAGGTGTTGAAAAATCGATTCTTACGATTGCTTTTCCACATCCTACGGGTATTAAGAAATTATTAAAAGGACACAAAAGTATTAGAAAGGTGGAAAAATAAATATGAAAACAGCGTTAGTATTAGGTATTATGGAAACTGTAGATAAGTGGGGGGAATCAATACAAGAATTTTTAAGACAACATGGAAGAAATCCTATTTTATGGATGGCTTTTTTCGGAATAGGCTTACTTATCTTTTTTTCAACTTATAATGCATTACAAAAAGAAAAGTAGAAAGAAGGAAGCTGAATGCAAAAAATAAGAAAAGCTGTCATCCCTGTTGCAGGACTTGGGACTCGTTTTTTACCTGTGACGAAAGCGGTACCGAAAGAAATGTTACCAATTGTAGATAAACCGACATTGCAATATATTGTAGAAGAGGCGGTAGCGAGTGGAATCGAGGAGATTTTACTGATTACGAGTCCGAATAAAGAAGCGATTATCAATCATTTTGACCGTAGTTTTGAATTAGAGATGAGATTAGAAAAGAGTCATAAATATGAACAACTAGAAATGGTACGTTCTATTTCTGACTTGGTACATATTTATACAATTCGTCAAGGAGAACCTCTTGGAAGTGGGCATGCGGTGTCACTTGCGGAATCTTTTGTTGGAAAAGAACCGTTTGCAGTACTTTATGGAGATGATTTGATCAAAGGAGATATTCCGGCCTTGAAAGAATTAATCGAGGTATACGAAAAGTACGATGCGAACGTAATAGGGATTCAAGAGGTAGATCCTAGTGTTGTATCACGATATGGGATTATATCATATGCGGATCGGAATACTGGAAAGATTGCTAGTATTATTGAAAAGCCTAAAATGGAAGAAGCACCTAGTACGAGTGCAGGGCTTGGTAGATATATCGTGAAGCCAGAAATTTTTGATGTGCTTCGCGAACTAAAAACAGGTGCAAATAATGAGTATCAATTTACGGATGCTATGCTTCATTTGATGAAAACGCAAGATTTCTATGCTTGTCCATTTCATGGAACTTACTATGATATTGGAAATCAATTAGGGTACGTAAAAGCAAATATTGCATATGCGTTGGATCGGAAAGAACTTCAAGAAGATTTAAAGGAATATATGAGTACGATTTTAAACTCACAAAAGTAGTGAGTTTTTCTTCTTTAAATGGAGAAAAAGCAAGATAAAATAGGAGAAATTTGGTATAATATAAATGGTGATAGCATGATAGAAGAAGTAAAGGCAAGAATAGATGAATTGATAGGGAGATTAAATAAGGCAAGTTACGAATACTACACCTTGGACCAGCCGACAATTACCGACCAAGAATACGATCGAGACATGCAGGAATTATTGAAGTTAGAAGAAAGATATCCTGATCTCGTCCGTGAAGATTCTCCAAGTCAACGCGTTGGTGGGAAAGTCATCGAAGGATTTGAAAAAGTACATCATGAAATTCCGATGTTGAGTTTAGGGAATGTGTTTAACGAAGATGATATTGTTCGTTTTGATGAGAGAGTGAAAAAGGTAGTTTCAAATCCGAATTATGTATGTGAGTTAAAAATAGATGGTCTTTCTGTTTCACTTCTCTATCGTGATGGAAAATTGGTTCGTGGAGCAACACGTGGAGATGGAGTAACAGGAGAAGATATTACTCATAACGTAAAGACGATCAAAAGCATTCCACTTACGATTCCTTTCAAAGAGGAGATCGAGGTACGTGGAGAAATCTATATGGGAAAGGCATCTTTCGAGTCTTTGAACGAACTTCGAAAGGCAGATGGACAACCTTTGTTTGCAAACCCTAGAAATGCTGCAGCAGGAAGTGTGAGACAGCTTGATAGCAAAATTGCTGCGAGTCGTAATTTGGATTGTTTTATCTATCATTTACCGAATGCAGAGCAGTACGGAATTCATACACAAATGGAAGCACTTTCTTTTATGAAAAAGTTGGGATTTTGTACGAATCCGAATATAGCATTAGTTCATAATTTGCAAGAACTATTATCATATATTGATGACTGGACTCAGAGAAGAGAAGAGTTAGCCTATGAAATAGATGGTATCGTATTGAAAGTAAATGATTTTAAAGATCAAGAAAAACTAGGATTTACAGTGCGAACTCCAAAATGGGCAACTGCATATAAGTTTCCTGCAACGGAAGTATTTACAAAGTTGAAAGATATCAAGTTTAGTGTGGGACGAACGGGACAAGTTACGCCGAATGCGATTTTAGAACCGGTACGTGTTGCAGGTTCTGTTATATCGAAAGCGACACTTCACAACGAAGATTACGTGAAAGAGAAAGATATTCGTGTAGGAGATACCGTTGTAATTAAAAAAGCGGGAGATGTCATTCCTGAAGTAGTACGCGTAGATGTTTCTAGACGAACTGGAAATGAAAACCCGTTTAAAATGACGGATACTTGTCCAATATGTGGAAGTAAACTCGTTCGAAAAGAAACAGAATCTGCATATTACTGTGTCAATCCAAATTGTGATGCAACTAAAATAGAAGGACTCGCACACTATGTAAGTCGTCATGCGATGAATATGTTAGGTTTTGGAGACAATATTATCGAGGATTTTTACAATATGGGGTATTTGAAAACGATTTCTGATTTTTATAAATTATATACAAAAAAAGAAGAGTTAATGGAGTTAGAAGGTTTTGGAGAGAAAAAAATTCAAAACTTACTTGATAGTGTGAAGGAAAGTAAAAATAATTCGCTCGAAAGGTTATTATTCGCGTTAGGAATTCGGCATGTAGGAAGTAAGACGGCTAAGATATTGGCTCAGAACTTTCATACAATGAAGAATTTAATGAACGCGACATATGATGATTTTATCGAGATTAGAGATATTGGTGCAATGATCGCAAATAGTCTCGTCAACTATTTTCATACCGAAGAAAATATCAAACTTATCGAAGAGTTGGAAGAATATGGGATCAATATGGAATACTTAGGAGGAACTGTTATAGAAGATCAAGATTTTGCAGGGCGGACATTTGTATTAACAGGAACCTTATCGCAAATCACAAGGGAAGAGGCGAAGGAAAAAATCGAATCTCTTGGTGGTACAGTTTCAGGAAGTGTAAGTAAGAAGACTTCTGTCGTAGTCGTAGGTGAAAATCCAGGAAGTAAGTATGAAAAAGCAAAGGAACTTGGAATTGAAATTTGGAATGAACAGGAATTTATGGAAAAGATGTAAAGTTCATCAAAATAGATATTCATTTTTAAGAAAATATGTTAAAATAATAGAGAATAGGGTAAGAAGGAGGACGTTACATGAAAGAATGGCATGATTTTTTAGGAGAAAAATGGAAAGAAACGATCAATGTTGAAGACTTTATATTAAATAACTATAAAGAATATACGGGAGATGACTCATTTTTAGTTGGTCCAACGGAAAAAACATTAAAAGTTTGGGAGAAAATCGAGCAATTACAAAAAGAGGAGCTCGAAAAAGGAATATTAGATGTAGAAACTAATATTATTTCTGGAATCGATAATTTTGCTCCTGGATACATCGATCAGGAAAATGAAGTGATTGTCGGATTACAAACGGATGCGCCATTAAAAAGAATTGTAAACCCTTATGGTGGAATGCGTATGGTTCATAGTGCTTTAGAAGCATATGGATATACGTTAAATCCAGAAATTGATAAACATTTTAGTGAGTATAGAAAAACACATAACCAAGGAGTGTTTGATGCATATACTCCAGAGATTCGTCGTGCACGCTCTGCCGGGTTATTAACAGGATTACCTGATGCGTATGGACGTGGTAGAATTATTGGTGATTATCGTCGTGTCGCACTTTACGGAATTGACTTATTAATTCAATGTAAGGAAATTGATTTAAGTAACTTAGTTGGTGATATGACAAGCACTTTAATTCGTTTGCGAGAAGAAGTTAGAGAACAAATCAATGCGTTAAACGAAATTAAATCTATGGCTATGAAATATGGATATGATATTTCAAAACCAGCTGCAAATGCAAAAGAAGCTGTACAATGGTTATATTTTGGATATTTGGCAGCAATTAAAGAAAATAACGGAGCTGCAATGAGTTTAGGTAGAACGTCTACGTTCTTAGATATCTATATCGAAAGAGATTTAGCCGATGGAACATTAGACGAAACGGGAGCTCAAGAATTGATCGATCAATTTATTATCAAATTACGTATCGCACGTCATTTGAGAACACCAGAATATAACGAACTATTTGCCGGAGACCCAACATGGGTAACTGAATCTATCGGTGGTATGACAAATGATGGTAGAAGTCTTGTTACGAAGAATTCATTCCGTTATTTGCATACGCTAGTAAATTTAAAACCAGCACCAGAACCAAACTTAACGGTGTTATGGAGTGAAAATTTACCAGAGCCATTTAAGAAATTCTGTACGAAAACCTCAATTGACACAGATGCAATTCAATATGAAAATGATGATATCATGAGACCGATCTATGGTGATGATTATGCGATTGCTTGTTGTGTATCTGCTATGAAGGTTGGAAAACAGATGCAGTACTTTGGAGCTCGTGTAAATATCGCAAAATGTTTGTTGTATGCGATTAACGGTGGAATCGACGAGCACAAGAAAACTGTGGTTGTAGATGGAATTCCAAAAATTGAAGATGAGTACTTAGATTATGAAAAGACAAAAGAAGCATATTTTAACGTTATTGAAAAAGTAGCAAAAATATATGTAGATGCGATGAATATCATCCATTATATGCATGATAAATATGCTTATGAAAAAGGTCAAATGGCATTACACGATACGATCGTAGACCGTTTAATGGCATTTGGAGCAGCAGGACTTTCTGTTGCAGCCGATTCT
>USET01000067.1 GCA_900553765.1 uncultured Mycoplasmatota bacterium | reverse complement strand
ATGAAATTGTTTTTTGTACGCCAAATAATGTAAATGTTCAAGGTAAAATTACAGAAGAGACAGATGGAAAAGATATATACGATAATGACGATATCAATGCAGACTGGTAAAAAAAGATTGAAATGAGAAAAATAGTGTGTTACAATATGGCGTAACACCGAGAGGTGATGAGAGTGGAAAAATTTAATCGAACACTTCGTGGTTACGATCCTGTTGAGGTTAATCGCTTTCTCGATCAAGTAATTAGCCAGGTAGAGGGGTTAATTAAAGAGTTAAAAGTTAAGAATACACGCATCGCTGAGTTAGAGGCAATCGAGCAAGAAAATAAACGATTACGACAGAAGATTGAACAATACGAAAAGACAGAAGAAACGCTGAATAGAGCGATTATTATGGCGCAGAAGACTTCTGATCAGATGCGAATGAGTGCACGTCAGGAGAGCGAAGCAATGATTAACGAAGCAAGACAAAATGCGAATCGTATTGTCAATGATGCCCTATTAAAGGCAGAAAGAGCACAGGATGAAGCCGATATGTTAAAACGTAATGTCACTATTTTCAAACGTCGTTTAAGAGATATCGTAGAGGCACAACTTGAGGTTGTGGAAGATATAGAAAAAATTGATTTTTAAAGAACATGTGAAAGAGACGTTATAAAATGGAATTGATAGAGAGTCTATGGTTGGTGGAAATAGATATGAAAGTTTTATAAAGATCACTCTGGATGTTTCTTTTGGATAAGAAAAGAACGGTAACGCGTTATAGTTTTGAGTGTATACATATAAATTAAGGTGGTACCGCGGGTAAAACTCGTCCTTAGCAGGATGAGTTTTTTTATTTGATAGGAGGAGAGAATATGAAAGAGTTTAAAGAGTTGGAAAAGGGGAAAGCAAGCGAAGTAGAACAAAAAATTCTAAAGGAATGGAAAAAGAAAGACATTTTAAACTTGACGATTGAAAATAGAAAAGACAACGATTCTTTTGTCTTTTATGATGGACCAATTTATGCGAATGCGAAACCTGGAATTCATCATGTCTTTGCCAAGACGATCAAAGATGCCTTTTGTAAATATAAAACGATGCGAGGATATTATGTATTAAGAAAGATTGGACTTGATACGCATGGTCTTCCAATCGAAGTAAACGTAGAGAAGAAACTTGGTTTTAAGACAAAAGCAGATATCGAAAAGTTCGGTGTAGAAAACTTTTGTAAGGAATGTAATCAAGCAACAGCAGTTAATATCGATGAGATTAACTACGTAACAGATTGCATGGGACAATTCATCGATTGTGAACACCCTTATGTAACTTGTGAAAATGATTATATCGAATCTGAATGGTGGATCATTAAAGAAATGGATAAGAAAGGTCTTCTATATCATGGAGATCGTGTATTATGGTACTGTCCAAGATGTGGAACAGAACTTTCTGCAAACGAAGTATCACAAGGATATGAACAAGATGCAGTTAATACAGTTATCGTTCCATTTAAAATCAAAGATCGAGACGAGTATTTCTTAGTATGGACGACGACCCCTTGGACATTGATGGCAAATGTCGCACTATGCGTTAATCCAAATTTGGAATATATCAAAGTAAGTTCTAAGGGATATACGTTTATCTTGGCATCTTCTTTAGCTGATACGGTATTAGGGGAAGATTACGAAGTATTGGAAACTTATAAAGGTACCGACTTAGTAGGAATCAAGTATGAACAGTTAATGCCATTTGTCGAAGTGAATGGAAAAGCATTCGAAGTAATTGCTGATGAATATGTCACTGCAGAAGATGGAACTGGAGTCGTTCATATCGCACCAGCGTATGGAGCAGACGATAACCGCGTTTGTATGGAACATGGAATTGTCGTTGTAAATCCTGTTGGACTAGATGGATGTTATACAACTGGACCATGGGAAGGTACGCTTGTAACAGATAAAGATTTAGAACTTGAAATTGTAGGATGGTTGAAAGAAAACGATAAATTGTTTAAAAAGCAGAAGATTACGCATGACTATCCACATTGTTGGAGATGTCATTCTCCTTTGATTAACTATCCAAAACCAGCTTGGTATATCAAGACGACAGAATACAAAGATAAAATTATCGAAGCAAATAAAAAGATCAACTGGTATCCTTCTTATGTTGGAGAAAAGCGTTTTGGTAACTGGCTTGAAAACATGGTAGACTGGGGAATTTCAAGAAATCGTTATTGGGGATGTCCACTTCCTGTATGGACATGTGAATGTGGACATAAACACGTCATTGGTTCTCTAGATGAATTGCAAGAAATGGTTATGGAAGATGTCGATGTAAGAAAGATGGAATTACATAGACCTTACGTAGATGATCTACATATCAAGTGTGAAAAATGTGGTAAGACGATGTCTCGTGTCAAAGATGTCTTGGACGTTTGGTTCGACTCTGGAGCAATGCCATATGCACAATTTCACTATCCATTTGAGAATAAAGAATTGTTTGAAAGTCAATTCCCAGCTGACTTTATCGCAGAGGGACTCGATCAAACACGTGGATGGTTCTATGTATTGTTAGTTATTTCAACGATTATTTCTGGAGAGTCTTCATTTAAAAATGTCGTTGTAAATGACATGATGTTGGATGCTCACGGAAAGAAGATGAGTAAGTCAACTGGAAATATCATCGATCCAATTGAAATTATGACAAAATACGGTGCGGATCCAGTGAGATGGTATATGCTTTATGCTTCTCCTGTATGGACACCACTTAAGTTTGATGAAAATGGTGTAAAAGAAGTTTACTCTAAGTTCTTCAATACGTTTAGAAATACATATTCTTTCTTTGCTCTTTATGCAAATACGGATCACGTCGATCCAAGAACATTCGATGTTCCTTATGAAAAAAGAGAAGAGATCGATCATTGGTTGCTTTCTAAATATCACAAATTATTAGATTATGTTACGAAATCATACGAAGAATACGATTTGAATAAGGTAGTTAGAAGTATTACAGATTTTGTAAATGAAGATTTATCTAACTGGTATATCAGAAGAAACCGTCGTAGATTCTGGGAAAGTGAGTTAAACGATAGCAAGAAAGCTGTTTATAAGACAACTTATGAAGTATTAGTTGGACTATGTCAGATGATTGCTCCAATCGCATCTTATACAGCAGAGGAAATCTATACGAGTCTCACAGGAGAGGAGTCTGTGCATCTTAGCGACTTCCCTGTAGCAAATGCATCACTGATCAATGAAGACATTGAAAAGAGAATGGATTTGGTAAGAAGCTTGATTTCTCTTGGAAGAAATGCACGTGAAGAAGCGAAGATTAAAGTACGTCAACCAATTAGCGAAGTATTGCTAGATGGAAAGAACGAAAAGACTATTGGAGGCTTAACGGATTTAATTAAAGAAGAGTTAAACGTAAAGAACGTCGTCTATAAATCTGATTTGAGCGAATTTATGAACTTTACAGTTCTTCCAAATTATAAGGTTGCAGGACCAATCTTTGGACCAGATATCAAGTTGTATGCGGAAGCATTAAAAAATCTATCAGTAGAACAAATTTTAGCACTACAAAACGAAGACAATATCGATATTGAAGTAGGGGATATTCCATATAATATCTCTGCTGATATGGTTGTTATCCGCATTCAAGCAAAAGAAGGATTCAATGTTCAGATGGAAAACAATCAATTTATCATCTTAGATACTGAATTAACACAAGAATTAATCGAGGAAGGAATTGCTCGTGAACTTGTATCGAAGGTGCAAAACTTGAGAAAAACGAAAGATTTTGATGTCGCAGATCGTATCGAATTATACTATAGTGGAGACGAAGAATTCAAAACAGCATTAGAGCATTTTGAAGAATTTGTAAAAGAAGAAACACTTGCTTTAGAGCTAGTAGAAAAGGATGACTTAAAAGATACTTTCGATATCAATGGTCATGAAGTTTCATTAGATGTAAAAAAAGTATAAAAAGACCTATCGATAAGATAGGCCTTTTTCTTCATACGATAAATCGTAATGTACAGTAGCGTGGTTTTCTACTGCGTATTGTATTTCGGCGAATAATTCTTCTCTTTCATCGTGAAGTTCTCTTGGAGTAAAATCTAATATCATATGATGCAATTGATAGAGAAAAGTTTGATATTCTGGTGCATGTACTCTAGTTAAATATGGCGTGAGCCACTCCAATTTTTGCTTTTTTAAATTGTGCCTTAAAATGATTTCATATTCATGTAAATCTGGTTCGAAACTTTCGTTTGCAATATATTCGATAACATTTCGAGAAACAAAACTAGAGACATCAGGTGTAGTTAAATAGGATTCATTTACGAGATGTACATTTTTGATCCAATTTAATTTTTCTTTTGTGTCATTTAGTTTTTCTTCTAGTGTAAATTCGTTTCGAGTTGTTTGAAGCATATTTTCTAAGTCATTCAGAGAATAAAACTCTGAAAGAGTTGGGTAATGCTGTTGAAACCATTTCATCTTGTCGGTTTCATTCCATGTTTTAACTATATCTGCCATTGGGTGTACTATGCAAAAAGCATAGGGTAGCCATAAATCGTTTTTTTCTGGATCGATTCTATTTTCTTTTAACCAATGACTAAATTTGTCGGATGCAATGTATGCGTAATCTTGTGGTTTACACATGACTAAAATTGTTTCTTTCTCTCCCATAGTAAATCCCTCATGAATATATTATAACATATAAATTTCAATATCACATCTAATCGTGACTTTTATTTTTCATAAATTCACGAAGTAGTTTTGTAAGGGCTCTTTTTTCGATACGTGAAACATAGCTTCTAGAAATGCCTAATTGTTTTGCAATTTCTTTTTGGGTGATTTCTTTATCGTCCTTTAGACCATAACGTTTCTCGATGATCTCACGTTCACGTTCCGTTAAAATATGAATGTATTTCTTTAAATTTTCAATACTGTTTTGTTGGTGTAAGTCCATAGCAAAATCTGGTTTTGGTGTCTTCAGAATGTCTAGGAAAGTAATCTCATTCCCATCTTTATCAAAGCCTACACTTTCATTGATACTGATATTTTTATTGTTTTTTTTATCTCCTCGAAAATACATTAGTATTTCATTTTCGATACATCTCGCACAATAAGTTGTAATTCTTGTATTGTGTTTGTAAGAATAGCTATCGATTCCTTTGATCAAACCGATCGTGCCGATACTGATAAGATCGTCGGCATCCTCGGCGAGCACGCC
>USET01000066.1 GCA_900553765.1 uncultured Mycoplasmatota bacterium | reverse complement strand
TTAATTTTGGCATAATTATAAACTCCTTTCGCTTTTTTATTTGCTTTTTTAAATGCTTTATCTAATGCGTCTTCCCATTTTTTACCGTCAATTTTAATTTCAATTTGTTTTTCCATATTATCATCCTTTCAAATACCCTTATAGTATATACTAAAATTCCCACTTTGACAAGCCTTGGCCTGTAAAAAAAGTACCTGGAAAAGGCATTGGTTTGCTTTTCTTAGGTACTATTTAATATCCATAATTTCTACGTCGTACGTTCCACTTGGACTTTCCACTGTAACGACATCTCCAACTTTTTTATTCATAATTGCTTGAGCAATTGGAGACTCGTTTGAAATCTTATTCATGAATGGATCTACTTCTTTACTTCCTACGATAGAATAATCTTCCGTATCTCCATCTTCTACATATTTCAAAGTTACAGTTGTTCCGATCGTCACTTTTGAAGTGTCTACTTTAGTTACCACGACAGCATGCTCGATCATCTTTTCTAACTCTTTGATCTTTGCTTCGACCATAGCCTGTTCGTTACGTGCTGCATCATACTCTGCATTTTCACTTAAATCTCCTAACGCACGTGCCTCTTTTAAAGCTTCGATCACTTCGGGACGTTTCTCTAATTTTAAATAATCTAATTCTTTTTTAATATCATCTAATCCTTGTTGTGTTAAATAAACTTCTTTTGTATTTGACATAATCTATTCCACCTCACTATGTTATTTATTTCATGAAACCTACAAAATAATACTACGAAATAATTGTTTTGTCAACTTAAAATTTTCATTACCATCAGCCTATGTATCAAACGAACGATTTATGCGCATCATCGCCCATTTTTCCACTTCTTTTGGAACTTTGACATAAACCTTCTGCTGAGGATGATTTACGATTTCCAATGGGGTTTGATCTTCATCTAAGATTTCTTCAAT
Source organism: uncultured Mycoplasmatota bacterium (assembly GCA_900553765.1). GTDB lineage: Bacteria > Bacillota_I > Bacilli_A > RF39 > UBA660 > Fimihabitans > Fimihabitans intestinipullorum. Next base: position 4,333 of record USET01000066.1, on the reverse strand, counting down.
CGTAAAGGAAATTGTCTCTTTCGTCGGTCCAAAAATCTCGACACGATCGCCTTTTTTGAAAAAGTTTCTCTCTTCTAGAAAAACGTATCCAGTTTCTTTATTATAATCTAAAACAACTCCTAGGAAATCTTGATTTGATAGTTCGATACGACCATTATAATACTGTGTGTTCACACCTTCACTCCCATCGAAAAATTGAACGGTCGATTCACGGTTCGCACAATTGGTCAAAACTCTTTCGTACGCTTTATTATATGCATAGTGCCCTTTCGCGTTCCAATATTCATCAATCGCACGACGATAGATATTTACAATCGTCGCTATATAATAAATAGAGCGCATGCGACCTTCTATTTTAAATGATGTAATGTCTAGGTCTATCATCTGATCCAATACTTTTAACATCGATAAATCTTTCGTACAGAAAGTAAAAGGCTTCTCTCCTTTTAAAGGATGATCTTCGTTATCGTACAAGTCGAAATCCCAACGGCAAATTTGACTACATCCGCCACGGTTAGAATCTCGCATCGTTAAAAAATTCGATAATACACAGCGCCCACTATAAGAAGCACACATTGCACCATGGATAAAACATTCAAGTTCGATATCCACGTGATTTCGAATCTCTCTAATATCTTCCTTGGATGCCTCTCTACCTAACACGACACGTGTGACCCCTTCGTCTTTCCAAAATTGAACTGCCTCGTAATTTAATGTAGACTGCTGTGTTGATAAGTGAATTTCAAGACCTATTTCTCTAGCAACCGAAATCATTCCGGGATCACTAATAATAATAGCATCGACATCGCATTCTTTTAATGCTTTTAAATACGCACGTAATTCTTGTACCTCTCTATTATGCATGACGATATTGACAGTGACGTAGACTTTTCTCTGATGAGAATGAGCAAACTTAACCCCTTCTTTGATCTCGGACAAAGAGAAATTATTCGCATTCGCACGAAGGCCAAATGCCGGCCCTCCAATATAAACAGCATCTGCCCCATATAAGATCGCTATTTTAAGACGTTCTAAATCCCCTGCTGGTGCTAATAACTCTGGTTTATTTTTCATTCTTCTTCACCCTAAATACCGTCTCTTTATAAAAGAATCCTTTGTCGGTATTTCCTTTCAATATTTGGTCTATCTTCTCTTCCTCAAAAAGAACGTTTTCTCTCGTAAGAGAACGATATGCTTTTAAAACATCTACCATACATTCTGGTTCAATATGAAATGAGTAAAACAAGAAATAAGAAATATTTTCTTTTTCTAGTCGAAGACTTTCTTCCATACCGTTCAAAATATGAGAAGAATAGACTTGCGTTCCCATCTCATCGTTGACAATAGGATAAGTATACCCTTCTTTTTTAATTTGATACTGCGTTCCTCTTTCTTCTAATCGAAAGCGATCGATATAATTCTTTACCAAGTTTCTTTTTGAAACAAACATCGGAAGATAACCAAAGATAGGAACGATCAACTCCATCTTTGCATGTTTCTTTATCTCTATGATCTCTTCTAATGTAATTTCACTCGATAAGCACGCCATTTGAACACCTTGTTTCGCCCAGAAATTACAAGTTTCATAATTTGTCGTCATATGCTCTTGATGCCATACCAACGGTAGATCAAACCATCCGTTTTTTTTCAGCTTCACAAGAGAAATATCATAGTAAAAAATACCGTCTACTTTTAAAGCTTCACATTCTTTTAACAACTTCTTTAAAGGTTCTAAATCAGAGGCATGCATGTTTTTATTGAAGGATAAAAAGACCTCTTTCTGCTTCTTTTTTAGCTCTGCAATCATCGGCTTCAGTTCTTCCAACGTGTAATAACATTCAAAATTTGTACTGAATCCTTTGACTCCAAATAAGTAACTATCAACGTAGGAAAGTGTCTTCCATACTTCTTTCTCGTCTCTAGGTGCCAACATATATTTTGTCATATTCCACATCCTCTCTTAGATATTTATCAACATCATTCTACCAAACGAACACACGTTCGTCAATGCTTTTTTACATTTTCATCATTGTACCACATCATATAGAAAAAAGCATTTACTCCTTTGTTAAAGTAAATACTTTTGCAAATTCTCCCACTTTTTCTTCTACTACTTGTTCAATTCGAATACTTACAACATCTCGTTCTATTTGCTCTTTCATTTCATTCTGAATATCTGGGAAATCTAATGTAATTACTCCTACATTTTGAACATTACTCACCATTGGAACTGATGTATTCGACTCAAATACTGTCTCCATATTTCCTAAATTATATAAAAGAAGTCCATTTTCCGTCTTAATGTAAATTGTACTTTTTCCAATATAAGATAAAACATGTGAGGCATAATGATGATCACCATATGTAGCTTGTTGCCATCCTGGAACATACTTCTGTGGAGAGTAGTAGATATCTTCTACATATTTCATCCAACCCAAATCATTATAATTTTCCATGACTTGTTCTGTCGTAACACCTAGCTCAGCAGCATAACTTTCAATTGCGATATCCATCATACCCGTTCCATAGTTATATCCCTGCAATGCCATAAATAAATTATAGTGGTAATGCTTTAGAGATTGTTGGAGATAAATTGTCCCCATAGTAATATTTCCCTCTAGATCTTCTGCCGTTGCTTCGCTGACAGTGATCGATTCTGGAACAATCCCTTCCTCTGTATAAGTATTTCCAGTAATCACATATTCTCCATTTTGAAATTTTGTATACTCCTGTTGTGTAATTCCATAACCACTTCCCGTATAATTTGGGTTTGATGGGAGATGACCTTCGTGGTCTAAACCACTTTCTTGCTTACAGAGGGCTATCAATAGTTCTGGATCGATTCCAAATCGCTGCGTTGTCTCGGTCATGATCATGCCTGCCTCTGTCTGCTTAAACTCATTCATCGCATTTTCATCATAGCGAGACCCCACTTTGATCTCTCCCTCATTATATTCTGTCTTTAACGTATTCTTAGGAGCAACTGGTTCTACAACTGCGATAATTCCTTTCTCGACATCTCCATAACTTAAAATTTCTTCGATATTTGAAGCTACGACATTTTTAACAGTTTCTACATCCATTTGATAGAATGTTGCTACTTTTGTAAGATAAGCATCCAACGATTTATGTTCATGCCCATTTTCTTTAGGTCTCTCCTCTTCTAACTCCGTCTCCATTGCATACACTATTTGGTCACTCATCGTATAAAGAGCAATTGGAGTTGTGTACACAAATGACAAAAATGCTAATAATCTCGCTTTATCTTTTGCTTTCATTTCCTCTTCTCCTCCTTTACACGCAAATTAGACTATGATAGCATTTTGTATCCTTTTATGTCAAGTTTTAAAAGTGTTTCACATAAAATACCACATTTTAGGAATAAAAAAAGAAGAATATTAAGATATTCTTCTACTAATCCCAATTCCATCCCCTACTTCGTAAAACTCTGTATGGAACTCTTTATTTTCATGTAAAAATGTAATATACTTATTTAACTTCTGAACTAATTGTCTTAAGTTTTTACTCTCTATTCTCTCTTTTTGATGTGTATACCCATGAAAGTTTAAATTATCTGAAACAATCACTCCATCTTTTTCCAAATATTGTTTATACTGTTCGAAAAACTTAATATATTGTGCCTTTGCAGCATCGATAAAAATAAGGTCATATGTATCTTCTAATACGACATCAAAAGCATCTTTATGAATTAACTCAATCCGCTGTTCTAGATGAGCTTTATGCACATTTTCTACTGCTATACGATAACGTTCTGGATCTCTTTCAATACTGACAACATGGATTCTAGGGTCAACGAGAGCCATCTTAATTGCTGAATATCCGATTGCTGTTCCGATCTCTAGAATTTTTGTTACCTTATTGTTTTTTATATAGTCAGTCAAGAAATCAATTCCGTCAGGAAGCATAATTGGAATATGATTTTCATTCGCATATGCTTCCATCTCTTCTAATAGGTGTACCATAATCCTTGCGCCTTCAATTTTTGAATTGTCTTATCATGTTCTTTCGCAGTTGTAGAAAAGTACGTCTTTTTATTTTTATCTGCTACAAAATACAAATAATTATGTGTCTTTGGATTGAGTGTTGCCTCAATAGCAACGATAGATGGATTACAAATCGGACCAACCGGTAACTTTCCTGCCATTTTACTAGAACGTGTATTATAAGCATTATAGTCATCCAATTCTGACTGATATAAATCTCTTTCATCTAAATCGACCTGAACTGCATAATATGTCGTAACATCGCTTCCGAGTGCCCAGCCACCTTCCAATCGATTGTAAAACACTCCTGCCACTCCAGCGCGATCATC
>USET01000065.1 GCA_900553765.1 uncultured Mycoplasmatota bacterium | reverse complement strand
GTCTCCTTCAGAACTTCAAATTGTATCGTGGCTGTTTGATAAAACACCGGGAAATACGATGACACTTTCTCAAATGAAAAAGGATGCCAAAAAAGATTATGAAGGTTTTTATCAAGAATATACATTATGGAAGACGTGTTGTGAGTCGGAGGCGAAAGCCAAGAATTTCTTTGAGAAAAAAGGAAAATGGCCTACGTTTGCTGCAGTTTATGCTTTTATCGGATTTTTAATAGGAGTATTAACGGCAAATTTTGCAGAGATTTTATGGTTACCGATGATTGTTTTTATTACAGCATTTGCTGCAATGATTTATTTCTTGACATTTACGCGTAGAACGAAAGAAGGAAATGAATTATACGCAAAATGGAAAGGACTTCGTAATTTCTTAAATGACTTTGGTAAGTTTGAGACGAAAGATTTACCACAGATCGCACTTTGGGGCAAATATTTAGTCTATGCTATGACATTTGGTTGTGCGGATAAACTAATGAAGACGATGCAGATCAAAGTACAGGATCTGGGACCAGAGTATGTGGGAATGACGCCATACTATAATTACCATTATATGAATTCTATGTTGATTTTTAATCGAACGATGAATCGTTCTGTTAATAGTGCTGTCAATACGGCAATTTCAACACGTACTGCAGCGATGTCTTCCGATTCTTCTGGCGGAGGCTTCGGTGGAGGCTTCTCATCTGGTGGAGGATCATTCGGTGGTGGCGGTGGCGGTGGTCACTTCTAACAAAAAGATTCACTTTAAAAAGTGAATCTTTTTTACATCATATGATAATTTGCGTCTGTATAATTAGTATTATTAGAATAAGCCATCGATTTCGAATCGCTCAATGTTGCTTCTAAACGACTTACACGACGGTCCAATTGATTGATTTGATCTTGGATATTAGAGTTTGGCATTTGATTATTGTTACTTTGGAAGTTCATGTCTTGCATTTGGGCCATATTCATTCCTTGATTCATTTGACAACCACATCCATTCTGCATCGGCATCGGCATACCTTGCATCATTGGCATTCCAGGTAGAGGGCCTGGCATTCCCTGATAAGTAGGGTACATCGTATATGGGGTTGCGCCTCCAACATTACGATCTTTTTTCATTTTATCAACACTCCTTTAATTCTCTAATTCATTATATGTCTTTCTTTTTAAATTGTGATATAATATAGTTGGTGATGAAATGAGATTAAAAAATGTAAAAGGCGCAAAAGAGAAAATTAGTCAAAGTTCTTATGTCATTTTAGATCCGAGACAACATCGTGGAAAGATCGCTCAATTATTTGAAAATCAGAATCCGATCTATATTGAAATTGGTATGGGAAAAGGGAACTTTATCATCGAAAATGCAAAACGTTATCCACATATCAATTTTATCGGAATCGAAAAATACGATAGCGTGTTAGTTCGTGCAATCGAAAAGTTAGAAGGAATAGAGCTTTCCAACTTAAAGTTGATACGAATGGATGCAACAGAGATTGAAGAAGTATTTGATCATGAGGTGGATACGATTTATTTAAATTTTTCTGATCCTTGGCCGAAAGCTCGGCATAGTGATCGAAGATTAACGAGTACCAAGTTTTTAAAACGGTATGATTCTATTTTTGTAGGAACTCCTCATATTGTTATGAAAACTGATAACATGGGACTTTTTGAGTTCTCATTACAATCGTTTTCACAATACGGGTACGTAATCGAGGAGATATCGTTGGATTTATATCAATCTTTAAAAACAGATAATATTCCTACGGAGTATGAACTCAAATTTCACGGACGTGGAATGCCGATTTACTTTTGTGATGTAAGGAAAAAATAGTATACATCAACTGTACAAAAAATAGAGAAAAACCTTCTCTAAAAAGAATTTATTTGATATAATCATAGTAAGAGTGGTGAGATATGAAAAAAATCATAGTACTACTGACAACAATCCTTTTGTTTACGGGATGTACGATTGTTAGAATAGACACGGAAAATTTAGAGAATACTATCAATGTAGTATTATCCAAAGACAATAAGTTGTATAATCGCGTAGGAAAAGGGTATAAGTATTACGTACCACGTGGTGTTAATTATATCGATACGAACGAATTAAACGAAAAGTTATATTCTGATGGAAATTACTACTATCTATATATCGATGCAATTAGCTATTATCATAAGAAAAAGTATGATATTAAAGACAACAAGGAAGCGTACTACTTTCAAAAAATTAATCAAAATGGAAAGCAAGGGTATTTAGAAATCAATCGCCAAGGAAATTTATATTTCGTAGAATTCATGTATAATTATGCGAAGATAGAAGCACTGGTTCCAAAGAAAGATTTAAATGTTGTCGTATTAAATGCTTCCTATATCTTATCCACTGTAAAGTTTAATAATAACGTTATTAAATTAATGTTAAATGAGACCTATTTTACAAATAAAGAAGAAAAATATGATATCTTTACTTCGAAAAAAGAAACGACAAATGTACTCGAATATCAAGATAAAAAAGATGATAAAGAAGAGGAAGAAAAAGATAGGGAAACAATCATTAGAGAAAAATTAACAGAAGAATGAGGTGGCCATATATGGGATTTATGGAAAAAGTTAAGAATTTATTTACAGAAGAGGAAGAGGTTCCAGTAGAACCAGTAAAAAAAGAAGTAATTCAAGTTGAAATACCTGCTCCAGCGGAAGAAAAGACATCTACTCCAAAAAGAGAAGCAACGGTTGAAGTAGAGGAAGAAAAGAAAGAGGAAAAATTTTCGTTTCCTGTCTTCTTCGATGATAAGGATTTCGAATCTTTAGAAAAACCAAAGGTAGAAAAGAAAAAGGAAAAAAAGAACACACCGGTCGTAAAACGTGAAGATGCTTATCAAGCTAAGGGCATTCACTACGAAGAGAAAAAAGTATTTAAACCATCGCCAATTATTTCACCTGTTTACGGTATTTTAGATAAGAATTATAAAAAGGAAGAGATCTCAAATAAGACGGCGTATACGGACGAGAGTTATCATAAGCCGCACAAGTTGGATATCGATGACGTACGTAATAAGGCGTTTGGAACTTTGGAAGATGATATTGATACTGCATTTACGGAAGAAGATATCGTATCTATGAGCAGGGAAACGTATCATGATCAAACTCCTGACTTGGAAGAAGATTTACTTGATGATTTAAAATATGATGAAGGGGACGAAAATCCATTAGATATTTTATCTGATGAGAAAAAATCAACTGCTATATCGGATGATTTTGATATGTTAGATGATGCGGAAACATTACCAAAACATAAATCAGAAAATAACATGGTAGCAGCTATGAATGATGATTCTTCATCGGAGGAAGATTTAAATTTAAATGAAAGCGATTTATTCAACTTAATTGACTCTATGTATGAAAAGAGGGATGAAGAATAATGATTAGTATCAGTGAATTTTTTGCAGTCATATTTTACGTGCTAGGAGCTATACTATTAATAACGTTGATTATGCTTGTACTTCGTTTGATGAATACCCTAGATAAAGTAGATCATGTCATCGATGATGTTTCAGATAAATCACGTAAATTAGATGGTGTTTTCTCACTTGTCGATAAGACGGCAGATGCAATCAATACGGTAAGTGATACAGTAACGCAGTTTATCGTTAGTGGAATACATAATTTATTAAATAGAAAGAAAAAGAAAGAGGGAATGAATGATGAGTAAAAAAAAGAAAAGTGGCGTAGGAAAGTTTTTAGCTGGAGCTGCTGTCGGGGCAGGGTTAGGAATTTTATTTGCTCCTAAAAAAGGTAGTGAAACAAGAGAAGATATCAAGATGTTGATCGATGATATGATTGCGAAAGTAAAATCAATTGATATTGATGAAGTTAAAGAAGAGTTTGAAGTAAAATTATATAACATTAAGGATGAATTAGAAGATTTAGATAAAGAAAAAGTATTAAAAATTGCAAAGAAAAAAGCAAAACAAATTCAAGATGCAACGGAGGAACTTGTAAATTATGCAGTTGAGAAAGGAACTCCAATGTTAGAGAAAACTGCTAATTCTATTCGTGAAGCAGCAATTAAAACGACAAAAGATGTGTTGGCGAGATTAGAAGGAGAGGAAAAATAACTTTCCTTTTCTTTTTTACTTCTGTATAATGAAAGAAGGAGGGACATTTATGGAGAAAAGAGCAGATAATGTTTACTACTTAGAATTTGTAGTAACGGACCCCAAAATAGTTCCAAAACAACCAGAGAGATTTGATGCTTATAAGGGAGAAGATCGTTTTACAACAGTATATCGTTACCGTAATCAATATATAACGAAACAGAAGAATATAAAGGCGATCGATATCGATCGTATAACGATTCATTATCCTTGTGCAGAAGCATTTATAGAGGATTTGTTTGAGCAAAAAGAAAAAAATTATTTTCACTATTCTGCGATAACTCCTGTGATTCATTTTTATAAATATCGACAAGGGAAGTATTTAAGAGAGCAGCGATTTGATCTTATTTATCGCGATGAATCGATCGAACAAATTTTACATGTACTAATGCATTATCAAAGAGAAACTTTATATACAGATATTCCTGAATATAGAGAATATTGCGATCGTTTCGAAAAGTGGGTAACGGATCCTAAATTTATCAACACATTGATTACACAGAGATATGTCGGAAAGAAAATGGCGAAAGCGTTAAAAACTTACAATGGAACAAGTGATTCTCTTTATTGGGCAAAACAATATTTGCGCAATTATCATGTGTTGCGCGGAGTACATTGTGGAGCCCGCAAATATTTTAAAGAATTAAGAGAAGAGCAGGAAGATTATAGACAAGATTGGATTTCCCAAAAGCAGAGACAACGAGAAGAAGAAGATAAGCTATTCAGTAGTATGGATTATTTCGAACAGTTGAGATATCAAGGGAAAATGGGCGAATTGCAACGAAGCATTTTAGATGGGAGCTTTACTTTTGACGGAATTCCATTGCAAGATGATTCTTGCGCTGAACATATATCTAGGTTGTTAAAAGAATATAATAGTTTGATATCTATGGAGGATAAAAAGAGAGTATATGACCGGTTGATCCAAACATTAGACACAACGAATGATGCTAGAATTGCTACACTGAAAGAAATCGCATTAAAAGAACCAGAAAAATTATCTACAGGAAATAATTCATCTAATACTTCACGTATTCCAACTTCGATAAAGTCCTTATACGAACTTTTTTGGATTTCAAGCAAATCCTTAAGTTCTAGTGAATTCTCACTGCGTGAAAAGTCTCTTCTTTCACGA
>USET01000064.1 GCA_900553765.1 uncultured Mycoplasmatota bacterium | reverse complement strand
ATAATTGCGACGAACTTCCGTTGCTACTTTCATTCCATACCCATATTCAGCATTATCCTCAAAAAGAGAACTTGCCCATGGAACTTTATAAGGAGTCGTCGGCGCACTTCCTCCATAAATAGAAGAACATCCTGTCGCATTCGCAATCATCATATGATCTCCAAATAATTGCGTTAACAGTTTCAGATAAGGAGTCTCTCCACAACCTGCACAGGCACCACTAAATTCAAATTTTGGTTTTACTAATTGACTTCCTTTGATCGTATATAAATTTACAAGATCCTTTTCTGTTACATTTTCCTCTAAATAATTGAATCTTTCTTGTTCCTTTTGATCTTTTTGCTCTTGATAGCGTTTACGAATCAAGGCGAGTGCACCACGCATACCAGGGCACGTTTTCATACATAGTCCACATCCGGTACAATCTGCGATAGATATCGCAATCGTACTATAATATGACTCTAATCCTTTTCCAATCGCCTTTTTACATTTTTCTTTTACATAATCTGGCGCTGCTTGATACTCCTCCTCTGTAAGCAAATAAGGTCGAATTACACCATGTGGACAAACGATAGAACATTGATTACACTGAATACAATTTTCAGGAATATAACTTGGAACAGTATCACTCAGTTCTCTTTTTTCTAAAGCGCTCGTTCCCGCTCTAAAAGTTCCATCCGGAGTTTTCAAAAAAGCACTCGTTGGAAGTTGATTTCCAAGTCTTTCTTTCATCGCATCATATATATCATTAGAATCCATATCTACTTCAACAATATAAGTATCGTTCGGTATATTTACTTTTTCCAAATGATCTACTGCACGATCGATCGCGTCGATGTTAGCAGCAACAACCTCTTCTCCCTTTTTGAAAAAACGTTGTTTCACGTATTCTTTCATTTTCTGGTTTGCTAAAGCAGGATCTAAAATCGAAGCAATATGCATGATCGCACTTTCCATAATCGTGCTGATCTTATTTCCTAATCCAACTTTGCGAGCAATCTCATAAGCATTGATCGTATAAAGCGTAATATTTCTCTTTTGAAATAGAGCCTTTGTTTTCTCTGGCAGAAAATTAAGAAGCTCTTCTTTTGTACGATCAGTGTTAAACAATACGATTCCACGATCACAAAGGCCACTAAAGCAATCAAACTCTTGTAGATAACTATCCTTTGTCACAACAACGAAATACGGATTTTCTACATAGTAAGTCGAACGGATCGGATCGCTAGAGAAACGCAAATGCCCTACTGTCACTCCACCTGATTTTTTAGAATCATATTGAAAATACCCCTGTACGTATTGATCTGTTTCATCCCCGATCAATTTTAAAATAGATTTAGAAGCACTTACCATTCCATCACTACCATATCCATAGATCAACATCTCTTTTGCACGATTGGTATGATAATCTTCTAACGGTAAACTCAAATGAGTAACATCATCTTCTATTCCGATCGTAAAATTGTGTCTTGGATTTTCTAGCATATCAAAGACTGCCTTAATTTGTGCTGGTGTCGTATTTTTACTTGATAATCCATATCTTCCACCTACGACTGTAATATGTTCAGGCAAAATACTTCTCACGTCTAAATATAATGGTTCTCCTATACTACCCGCTTCTTTCGTACGATCTAAAACGGCAACATGAGAAACAGTTTCTGGTAATACTTTTTTAAAGTATTCCGCACTAAATGGTCGGTACAAATGCACCTCGATAAGTCCAACAGAGTATCCCTTTTGATTTAAATCATCGATTGTCTCCTTAATCGTTTCACAAACGGATCCCATCGCTACAATCACGCGATCTGCCTTCTTACTTCCGTAATAGACAAACGGATGGTAATGCGTCTTACGAATCTCGTTAATCTTCTTCATATATTCATCGACAATGAAAGGCAATCGATCGTAATATGGATTACGAACTTCAGTCGCTTGAAAGTAAATATCATCGTTTTGTGCAGTTCCTCTCGTCGCTGGACGAGCAATATTCATACGACGATTGCGGAACTTTTGTAACGCTTCTTGATCGACAAGTGGCAAAATATCGTCTTTTTCTAAAACTTCAATTTTCGAAAGTTCATGACTCGTGCGGAATCCATCAAAGAAGTGCAAAAATGGAAGTTCTGACTTGATCGCACTTAAATGCGCTATCGCAGCCATGTCGGAAGCTTGTTCTACTGATGAACTTGCAAGCATTGCAAATCCAGTCATTCTAGTTGCGTAAATATCTTGATGATCTCCAAAAATCGAAAGTGCATGTGTCGATAAACTACGTGCGGCAACATGCATAACACAAGGTAACATTTCTCCTGCCATCTTATACATATTTGGAATCATCAAAAGAAGTCCCTGACTTGCTGTAAACGTCGTTGCTAAACAACCAGCCTGTAATGCACCATGAATCATTCCTGCAGCTCCTGCTTCACTCTGCATTTCAACAATTTTTACAGGTTCTCCAAACATATTTTCCATTCCGGCATTTGCCCATTCATCTACGTGTTCTGCCATTGGACTCGATGGCGTAATCGGATAAATACCTGCAACTTCTGTAAATAAATAAGCAATACGACTACAAGCTTCGTTTCCATCCATAGTTCTCAACTTTATCATATAATCCCTCTTTCTACTCATCTATCGTATTTAAAATTTTTTTCATTTTCGTCTTGATTCTCTGTAAAGCATTATCGATAGATTTTTTATCCTTATCTAAAATCTCAGCAATTTCTTTATAACTAAAATTAGAAATTTTCAATTCAAATACCTGTTGTTCAAAATCCGTTAGACTCTCCTTCGTCAACTCTACGATCTTTTTCTCATTTTCCGTATGCAATAACATATTTTCCGGATTATGTTTATTATCTCGAAGTAAGTATTCTAACGTTCCACCGTCATCTTTCAAATCCGTCTCATATGAAATGGATTCATTTAAAATGCGATGCTTTAATCTTCTAGTTGAGACAACACAACTAATGATTTTCCTTTCGATGCAAGTCTTAGCAAACGTATAGAATGTTACGTTTTTCTGATCGTTAAACTTTGTTATCGCATCATTTAAACCTAACATTCCCTCTTGAACAAGATCGTTCATTTCTAATCCACTATACTTACAATATTCAAACATTTTCTTTGCGAAGTTTATAATAAATGGTTCATACTTCTTATATAAAATATCTAAAGCCGCCTCATTCTTCTCGGCCACATACCATAACAATTCATTATCATTATAGTCTTTATACTCCACGATATCCCTACTTTCTTAAACGCACTGCTTCATATATCATAATTCCAGCTGCAACGGATGCGTTTAAACTATTGATTTTCCCGATCATCGGAATACTCGCAATTTTCTTTTACGATTCGACTCATTCCTTTTCCTTCGTTTCCGATAACTAAAGCCATTTTACCTTTGTAATCAATATCACTATAATTCGTACCATCCATGTCAGTTCCAACGATCCAAAATCCTTTTCTTTTTAATTCCTTCATCGTCTGAGCAATATTCGTAACTTGAGCAATTTTAACATATTCTAATGCACCAGCACTCGTCTTCATAACTGTCGCATTCACTTCGACACTGCGGTTTTTCGGTAAAATAATACCATCTACTCCTGCTGCTTCACAAGTTCGAATAATCGCACCTAAATTATGAGGATCTTCAACATGGTCTAAGATAACTAAAAGTGGATCTTCCTTCACAATTAAATCATCTAACTGACAATATTCGTAATCTGGAACACTCAATATTATACCTTGGTGATTTCCACTTGCAAGTCGATCTAATTCGTATTTATCTTTATATTCGATCCATACATTTCTTTTTTGCAATGCAGAAATAATCCATTCATCATGGAAGTTACGGTAAAGATATGCTTTGTGTATTTTTTTATTATTTTTCAAAGTTTCCTCTGCTACATTTTTTCCATATATATACATAGTTACTCTCCTAATATAAATTTCATTACTTGCTCTATTCGTTCGTGATCTTCTTTTAATTCCAAATATCCGATGAGTGCTTCTAATCCCGTCGATTCTTTATATGTGACAATATCTGTATTTTTAGGATGTCTATTTCCTTTGTGATTTCTAGCACGTCTTACAATTTCCAACTCTTCTTCCGAAAGGAAATTTTGATCTATCATATCGTGTAAAAAAGCACTTTGATTCTTTGCACTCACATAAGATATCGCTTCTTTTTGTAATTCTTGTACTTTGCTGATTCCTTTTTCAAGCAAGTACTTACGTACGTATACTTCATAAATACTATCTCCGAGATAAGCAAGCGCTAATACGTTGATCATTTTTAACTCCATCTTTCGCTCCTACTTTCTATCTCATTATTCTTGGTTGAGATCATCATACCGATCAAAAGTAATTCCTTTGATTCTTCCTTCTTTGACATCTTGTAAGATCAGTCCCATCACACGATCGTAATCAATCTCTCCACCTCGCATGATACACCCCCTACGTTTCCCGATCAAATCCAAAGTTGGAACGAGATCTTCCATATCGATTTCTTCGATGCCATAGCGTTCAGAAAGCGTTTTAGGATAATATTTGAAAAGTGTAATCAAAATGTGAGAAACGACATCGTAAATTGGAAGAACTTCTTCCTTAATCGCCGTTAAGCTTGCTAAATTAAGTGCAACTGTTTGATCCTCAAACTTAGGCCATAATACTCCCGGTGTATCTAACAATTCTAATTCATCATTAATTCGAATCCAATCAAGCGATTTCGTAACACCTGGCTTATTCCCTACATTGACAGCTTTCTTTCCAACCAATCGATTAATCAAAGTACTCTTTCCTGCGTTTGGAATTCCTACAATTAAAACTCTCGTTTTACGAGTTGATAAACCTTTTTCTTTTCTCTTTTCTTGATAAGGTTGCATCATCTCTCTTGTAGATTGTAAGATTTGATTGATATTCTTTCCATGCTCTAAATCTACACCTAATACTGTATAACCAAGATTTTCATAATATGTAATCCATTTTTTTGTTTCATTCATATCACATAAATCTATTTTGGTCATAATTAAAATTCTAGGTTTATTCTTCGTATCTTCTTCGATATTTTTTATCTTTGAAGAATACGGAATCCGCGCATCAATAACTTCGTATACAACATCAATCTGATCGATCTTTTCACGAATTAAGCGCTTTGTTTTCGCCATATGCCCTGGATACCAGTTAATGGAGACCTTAGGAAAACTTTCTACATTATTATTTTTCACTTTTTTATCCATAAAAAAATCAATCCTTTCTTATTTGATAATTTAGCATTTATTTAAACTTGTCGAAAATTCATTTTAACTTGCTGATATTATATCACATTTATGCTTATTTATAAAGTCTAATGCCTCAAAATATTTATCTTCATATTTAAATATAATCCTAAT
>USET01000063.1 GCA_900553765.1 uncultured Mycoplasmatota bacterium | reverse complement strand
ATGATACGATACTTGTAATGCATCATCTTTATTTAAGATTCCAACACCATCTTCCGGAAGAGATTCAATCAATTCGAATTTTCCCTTCTGAATGTTACTTTGACTACCAAAACTCTCTAAATGGGCAGTACCGATTCTAGTTAAAATTCCATACTTTGGATGAACAAAATCGCAAAGTTCTTTGATTTCTCCCTGCTTAAAAGCTCCCATTTCGGCAATAAATAAATCGTTAAATTTATCGAGTGATTCATTGATCGCACGAATCATTCCATAAGTCGTATTAAAATTTTTCGGCGTTGCAAATGCATTGTACTTCACATTTAAAATATCCGATAAAATATTTTTACTACTCGTCTTACCATAGCTTCCTGTAATTCCAATTACGTCTAACTGTGACATAGAAGATAACTTTTTCGTTGCTTTTCTCTTATAATACAAGAATACTTGATGTTCAATTGGCAAATTAATTGTATTGGCAACAAGAACGACAAAATAGTTAAGATATGCGAGTGCTCCCATGATAAAGTAGTAATATGCAATATAGTTTGCATCAAACATAAAACAAATAGAAAATAATGGAATTAAATATAAGATCATCGTCGTAACAGATAATCTTCGCACTCTTTTCGTAAATGCTAATTTTAATTTTACCTGTTCTTTTTTATTTGATTGATAGTATAAAAAAGATGTAACAATATAGAATACTCCAAATAGAATCATAGCGCTCGCCATATCCATCGCAAGCATTACGATGAATACGATAAAGAACATATCGATTTCTATAAATACTTTCCATGGATTTTTTAAAATCCATTTCAAATAACGTTGATCTAAATTATACCAATTTTGTTGTAGCATTTGAAATGATTTTCTCGTTTTTAAAACTACATATAATATAAACGGAATAAAAGATAATACAAAATATTCTGACATAACCTACTCCTCGCTTTCTAGAAAACTACGAATCACTCGTACTGTTTGTCCCAACCGTTCTAGATAAGCATAATGTGTACATCCTTCATACTCAACTAATCCTGCGTTTGGAATCAATTCCTCTAATTCATGTGCACGTTCTAATGATACTGCTTCATCCAATGTACCCCACACAAGCAATGTAGGACATTTAATCTTTTTAACCTCTTCCGTTATATCAAGATTGACATGTTCTACCATCACCTGTCTCATAATTGGAGATGCATTTCGATAGTCTGTCGAACCTACATGTTTTTTTACGATATTTTCAAATTTATTCAATCCCGGTACCTTTTTTAATTGTTTTAAAACTTTTGTCTTCATGGAAATTTTTTGAATTTCCTTTTTAAATGGGCTTCCAAAAAGAATCATCTTTTCCACAGAATATTTACTTCCATAAAGCAAACTGATTTTTCCTCCAAAAGAATGCCCTATCAAAACAGGTTTATTTATTCCTAATTCTTTCAATAATTCATGAATGCACTCTACATAATCGTATAGTGACCATACTGTTTTTAATTCGTCACTCTCACCAAATCCTGGTAAATCAATAATCGTGATATGATAATCTTTGCATAAGCTATCTCCGATCGGACGCATCATCTCGATATTTTGTCCCCATCCATGTAGTAGTACAATTTCTTTCCCTTTTTCATTGCCATACCGGATATAATTAACATTTGTTCCTTTTACTTTTTTAATCATATCATCACCATCAACATTATACCATTTTTTTCAGCGTAAGAAAAATTTTTCAGAGAAAAAAAGAGAAACTTTTGCATTTTTTGTCTTCTCTTTTATTATTTCCAAATATTAGGAATAAATACTAATCCCTTTTCTAATTTTCTGGAATATATAATAACCAACGAAAGCTAGCATAACACATGATAAAACGATCCATATAAATGGTAAGTTTAAAAGATATGGAAGTAAAATTAAAGTGGAAATATTCGCACTTATATGAGCGATAATACTTGCCGTAATATTCTCGTAATGATCATAACAATAGATAAAATAACTTCCCATCGCAAAAGCGTAAATAATTTGTACTAAATTTCCGTGGTACAAAGCAAACAAGAGCGTCGTGAAAAAAGAAGCACGATACTTGGGGCAAGACGCTTGCAATCTATCGTATACGATCCCACGGAATACAAACTCTTCGATGATCGGGCCTATTATACCACTACTACAAATCATCCAAAAAATAGGACGTCGAAGCTGAGATTCCGTCTCTATAGATATCCCAAAGAGAGAGGAAATCCCAGTCAATATAAGATTGAAACACAACGCAAGTGCAATAGAACAGAAGAGTATATGGATCTTACTTCGATCAGAAACATGTCTAGGAAAACGATGTTGATGTTTCTTGTAAAAATGATAAACAATCGGTAACAATAAACAAGCATTCAAAAGAACTAAAATCCATAAATGATCTAATAAAAATTGCGCTATTGCGTTTGTACCTTCTTTTGTCTCTAAAATTTGATTTACCACCTTAGATGCTTCTGCCATCGACCATTCAGGATGTGTGTCCAACTGCGTTTGTATCTCGTGATACTCAAAATATCCTAACAAAAGAAAAAGAATGCAGAATTCAAATATAACCAAAATAAGTGGCCACTGAATTGCATTCCAAATATTTCTCATCTTTTTTTTCATACAACCACCAGCTTATTATGCCTCTTCTTCAATCGGTGCAACCTTTAACGTCATACCATCAACTTCTAGTATCTTCACTGTACTTCCCACTTTAATTTTCTTTTGTGAGATTGCAGCCCATACTTTTCCATCTACTTTAATTGTTCCAGGGTGATTTTTCTTCATCGCATCAATCACAACTCCCTGCATTCCCAAAATAGATTCTTGATCTAAGCTAGATGGTGTTCGTTTTAATAATCTTTCCAAAGTTGGCTTCGTCGTAACCAAAAGTACGATTCCCAAAATCGCAAACACCGCAAATTGTATCGGAAAGCTTTCAACTCGAAATGAAAGCAACAAAGCGACAATACCAGAAAAAACAAAATACACAGTTGTTAATTTTACTGTTAATAACTCCACAATCGTTAATAAAATGATAATTCCTATCCATATGTAAAACATAGTATCACCTATTTCTCATTATACTACAGATAGATTAAATTTACAATGTTTGAAAGTATCAAAAAAAGCGAAATATTACTTCGCTTTTTTCGATAAATCTTATAAATGTTTTTGGAATGGAATATCGAGTTCTTGTTGACCTTTTGCGATATTTCTACCTTCCTCAATTTGACGAATCACTTTATTTAATTTTAAGGCATATTCAGGACGTAAAGTTCCTTTTGCTTTTAACATATAAAGATCATTTAAAACTTCGTGAGATGCCTCATTTTCAAAAAAGCGTTTCTTATCAATTCGATCCATGTAAGATGCGAGTTCTTCAACTTCTTTTTCGTCTGAATTCAACTCTACTGATGGTTGATGCTTTATTGCTTTCCTCATTTCATCTACCATTTGTTTATACTGTTCCTTCTGGCGTTCTTCTTTTGCAACTGCATCTCTAAGTATATTTAAATCACTTGTCATCTGTTGCATTTGTCTACTTAATTCATTTACATTCTTCGTTAATAACTCGATAGATTGTTTCAACTGAGTATTTTCTGTTTTCAATCTTCTCTTATCATTTTTAGCTGATTTCAAACTCTTGCTTCTCTTTTTCAACGTTTCATTTAGTTTTTTATTTTTTTCTCTCAGTTCCATTGTTTCTTGTTGAGCTTCGTGTAGTTGACGAAGTAATTCAGCTTGAGTCAATACAGTTTCTTCTTGTTTAGGCTTTGGACTCGATTGTGCAACTGGAGTCGACGCTGGAGCTGGTGTTGGCTTAGCCGCAGTTGCTTCTTCCGGTTTTTGTGTAGGAGCTGCAGTGGGTTTCTTCTCAGCTGGTTTTGCGGTTTCTTGTTTTTCTAACTTATGCGCCATGAAGCTCTTCGCTAATTTTCTTTCTAACTCATAGAATTTCTCCATTTTGTCCGTTAAATCAAGTGCTTTAGCATAATTTGCACGAGTTAATGGCTTTTGGTCCATCAACATATCATAAGCTTCCTTTAATTTTGGCATATGATATAAAGAACCAATGTATCCAAACTTTTCTCCATCTTTAAGGAATGTCGTTACTTTTCCCACGATGGAAGGAATCATAATCTGATCTTCACGCACTAAAAACTGATCCAGTAACTCATCCGCTTCTTTTACAATCGCATCTAGCTCTGTTGAATCCTTAGCTGTATGAGCCAATGTATGATAAGCCTTTGTCACTTTTCCCTCCAATGCTTGAAGGGATTGTTTCTGAGCTTTTGTTAAACCAGCCACTGCCATAGCATCTTTAATACTTATATAAGGTTTAGATCCATCTCGATTACGTGCAGGACTGATTCCCAAAAGTTCTTGCAAGCGTTCATACGCTATTAAAATCTTCTCACAACGTTCTCTTTCAGCCTTTGAATAATAGTTTTCTCTATAAGGATTATGAATAGCTCGAACAGATCCAAATTCCTCTATAACATCTTCTACATCATTTAATTGTCTTTGTCCCCACTTACCTACTTTATTTAAAAGTTTAACAGCAAATTTATTTACTTTTAATTTCTTCGATTCACTTTTTCCCTTAGCAGGCTTAGATTTCTTTTTGCCTTTTTCCTCATTTTTCTTTTGTAGTTGACGCAATTGTTCTAATTCGTCATCTAGAGTTGCCTTTGGTCCATGAGGTTTCAATTTGTTGATTGCCAATTTATATGCTTTACTATATTTACCGACATATGCGCTACGATAAACATCACTCATAGAATCTAATAGTTGTGGCTCCTTGTGAGCTTCATTTCCGGCTTCATAATCTGTTTTTGCTGCCTTTTCAGCGTCTTCTATCGCCATTTTTTCTGCTCGTTCTTTTGCGACTTTCGCATATTGATCCTTAAAGATTTTTAAAAGATCTCCACTTTCCATTTGTACACGACGATCGTATTCGGCAGTATTTTTATTTTGTATGTCAACTTCAACCACTTTCGTTGCAATATCATCCATGATTTTGGTTAATTGTTGTGTTAATAAACTTGTAAATATAGTCGCATAAATTCTATCATTTTCATTATCATCAAGAAAGTGCACCCTATCTAAAAGCGAGCTCAACGATTCACTTTTGGAGAGCTTTTCTTCCAAAAACCCCATCATATCATGAGCTGCTTTTCTCTCGATTGCTTGATCCATTTGCCAAGTTTCTTCTTGTCAGCAGCTGAAACGGCCATTGACTTTCCTCCCTTCTTGTTGTTAGCTGTTAACTAACAGCTAACAACAAGATAGCATATTTACTCAAAGATGTCAATGTTGAGAACTGCTGCAAACTCTCACTTAGAATTACATTTGCTCAGAAGAAACGTAACCGTCAAAACTGAGCCCGACTTGAAAGGCACTCTCCAATATGAAACAATACTCTCATATAGTAGCGGATAGTATATGCGACTATCATATAGTCGGTGGTAGTCTCACGCATCCGGCACATATGGGGGTATTTTTCATGGGCAGTCAATTACAGGCAATGAATGGTCAGAATAAGCTGGCACTCTGGGCAGAGCGTGTATCGGCCTGCCGGAGCAGTGATCTGAGCGTACGAGACTGGTGCAAAGAAAATAATAT
>USET01000062.1 GCA_900553765.1 uncultured Mycoplasmatota bacterium | reverse complement strand
AAATGGAGAGGGTTAATTAAAGATGTCGCCGGAGAGGATATCGAAAAGAAATTAAATGAAGAGAAAATTACTTTTTATTGGGGAACTGATCCAACGGCGGATAGTTTACATATAGGACATTATTCTTCTTTGATTACAGCTAAGAGATTGGCAAATGCAGGGCATCATCCAATTTTACTCGTTGGTGGAGCGACAGGGTTAATTGGTGATCCTAGACTGCAGAAAGAGAAGTAATTCCGGTTGAAACAGTACAGAAAAACTTGGAAGGAATCCGTGCTCAAATCGATCGTATTTTTGATGGACGTGCAGAAGTAGTCAATAACTATGATTGGATTAAGAAATTTGATTTTATTACTTTTTTAAGAGATGTAGGAAAGTATATCAATGTCAATTATATGCTTTCAAAAGATATTGTTTCACGAAGATTGGAAACAGGAATTACGTTTGCTGAATTCAGTTATACATTGATTCAAGGATACGATTTTTTGCATTTATTTGAAACTAAAAATTGTATCATGCAAGCAGAAGGATCTGATCAATGGGGAAATATTACAACAGGCCTTGACTTAATTAAGAAAAAGACAGGAAAAGATGCATATGCATTTACAATGCCACTCGTATTAGATGCGAATGGAAATAAGTTTGGAAAATCTGAAGGAAATGCATTGTGGTTAGATATTCATAAAACATCTGGATATGAACTATATCAATACTTAATCAATAGTGATGATAAGATGGTAGAAAGCTACCTAAAAATATTTACCTTCTTAACTCCAGAAGAAATCATGGATGTTATGAAACAGCATGAAGAGGCTCCGGAAAAGCGAATCGCACAGAAAACATTGGCATATGAATTTATTAAAGATCTACATGGAAAAGAAGAAGCGGATAAAGCAGTACGTATTAGTGAGGCGTTATTTAGTGGAAATGTCGGAGCTTTATCTGGTGGTGAAATTGAAGATGGATTTAAATCGGTACCTAATTTTACGATTGAGGAAAAAGAAGAAAACATCGTTGATTTTCTCGTACATTACGGGATAGCGAGTTCAAAACGTGAAGCGAGAGAGTTCGTAACGAATCGTTCTATTTCTATCAATGGAGAAAAGATTGACGACTTGAATTTTACGATTACGGAAAAACATGCAATCGATGGTAAATTTATTATTGTGCGTCGTGGAAAAAAGAAATATCATTTAGGTCGTTTCTAAATAAAAAACAACATCAATTAGATGTTGTTTTGCTTTTCTGAAAATTGACGAAAATTAGCAAGCGAATTTTGGCGCTTATTTAAAATTTTTAACGTATAATTTTTTATTGGATTGGCAAAATGTTATATTTTCGTTCGATGTGTTCGAGGAATGTATCGAATGGTATTTTCATAAGCTGGTCGAGAGATTCTTTTAAATAGGGAAAACTCTCTTCAAAAACAGGAAGTTCAGAGTCCAAAAATTGTTGGTTAAAAAATGGTGTTTGATGAATATAATTTTGAGTTGCATCAAATCGTTCTAATCCTCCTAGAGAGAGCTCGTAGTCTAGTAGAAAGGAGAGGGTTAAATCGTTTTGTTTTTCATAGTAACTATTCCCATCAAAGTCATGGTCTAACTGAACTGTAAAGATATCAATTGCAATCATAGCTGCGATTTGTTTTTGAAATTTTATCATCGCCTCTTTCGAATGGAACATAGGAGCAATTGCCGCTATAAAATCTTCATAACAACTGAACTTTTTGATTGCGTGAAAATAATCCATACGAATGATGTTTAAATCTTCAAGTGTATAATATCTTTCACGAGGCTTCATTTTATTTTTTGAAGCGAGTACTAATCTTTTTTTAGGTATGATAGGATCCGGAATTACTTGGTATGTTACAGTCGGAATATTTAAAAAGAGTGCAAGTTCTGATCCGATGAGTTCAGCAATGAGTCTTTGCATGTCATCAAAACTTTTTAAAAAATACCAGCTTTTTTCTCCTTGTTCATAGTGCCATTGTGCACGATATGCTTCTTTAATATAAGGAAATTCTTCCAAACTGATAATTTTATCGTTCCATTTAAAATTTTTAAATTTTTTGATTTCTATTTGACCTTGATAATATTTTGCCATGTTATCTTCCCCTTTAATATGAAAAAAAGTTCATTGCTGAACTTTTTTTATTATCTGTTGTAGAATTCAACAATTAAAGCTTCATCGATTTCTTGATTCAATTCGCTTCTTTCAGGTAATCTTACAAAAGTACCTTCCATTTTACTTTCGTCGTAAGTAACGAATTCAACACGTTTGTTAGTAGCTTCTAATGCTGCTTTTACAGCAGGATGTTCTTTTGATTTTTCTTTTAAACCAATGACGTCACCAGGTTTACATCTGTAAGATGGAATATCTACTTTCTTTCCATTTACAGTAACATGTCCGTGGTTTACTAATTGTCTTGCACCATTTCTTGTTGTAGCAAATCCGATACGATAAACTAAGTTATCTAATCTGCTCTCTAGTAATTTGAAGAAATCCTCACCGTGAACTCCTTTCATTTTACCAGCTTCGTTGAATGTTTTCTTGAATTGTTTTTCACTTAAACCATACATAAATCTAAGTTTTTGTTTTTCTTGAAGTTGTTCTCCATAGTTAGACAATTTTTTCTTTCTTGATTGTCCGTGTTGACCTGGTGCATAAGGTCTTTTTGCTAATTCTTTTCCAGTTTCAGAAGTAGAGAATCCTAAACGACGTGCTCTTCTGTATTCTGGTCCTGTGTACTTTGACATTTTCTTTCCTCCAATCATTTCTAGCAAATCATCCGAGGACACTTTGTCATATGATAGGGTGTTTGTCTTAATATCTTCGCTTTGCAGCTAAAGTTACTAGTAAACCTATGTAGGGATCAAACACGTTATCTTATTCAAAGCGTGCTGCTTAGATGCATTCGCATTCAATATTATATTATGAAACATATTGTAAGTCAAGAACGAAATGCGCCAAATCATAAATTATGACAAAAAGTTTACAAAAAGGTGCAAAAAAAGGCGAAGATGTGGTAGAATTATAATAGCGAGGTGAAAGTATGAATAGCGTCTTTTTAATTCTTATTACAGTTTATCTTTCAGCAATCATACTTATAGTACTTGTATTGAATATTTTACAAAGTCGTAAGAATAAAAAAATCAAAAATATTTTAAATCATTTGGAAGTAGAAAAAAACGTTATTGATTCAACTCCAATCATGCCGGAGTTATCTAAAATAGAGTCATTTTTAAAAAATGATAAATTAGAACAGATGTACCATGAATGGAAAGATCGTTTAGATATTATTAAGGGAGAACAAATTCCTAAGATCACAGATATGCTATTAGAAGCTGATTATTCTCTATCTCAAATGGACTATAAGACAACGATGTATAAAGTAGCAAAATTAGAGATGGAAATATATAAAGTAAGAGCAAATGCAGAACATTTATTAGGCGAAATCAAAGAGATTACAACGAGTGAAGAGAGAAACCGCGCAATTATTACAAAGTTAAAAACGAAATATCGCGAGTTGTTTCAAAAGTTTACATCGACGAAACCAGAATATGGAGCAATTGCAGATTCTGTATCATTACAGTTTGAAAATATTGCAAAACGCTTTGAAGATTTCGAACGTGTGATGGAGAGTAACGATTACACGGAAGTGACAAAAATTATTCAGGCAATCGACGAAATGTTAAAACATATGGAGATCGTCGTAGAAGAGGTTCCAAGTATCGTATTAATGGCAGTTGATATTTTGCCAAAGAAAATTGCCGATACGACAAAAATTTACGATGCTATGGTAAAAGAAGGGTATCCATTAGACTATTTAAATGTAGAATACAATGTGGAAGAAGCAAATAAGAAGATCAATGATATTTTAGATCGAGCTAAAGTATTAAATTTAGAAGATAGTTTGTTTGAATTAAAAGTACTTGTCGATTATTTTGATTCTCTATATGGTGATTTTGAAAAAGAAAAGAATGTACGTCATTTATACGAAGAGACGAACCGAGCATTTAAATCGAAATTAGATAAATTGAATCTATTAATTTCTGATATTTTTTCGCAGATGGATGAGATTAAAAATGCTTATAGTTTATCACCAGAAGATATCGAGTTATTAAATTCTGTACGTACGGATTTAGATACATTAAACAAAGATTATAAAGTATTGACTGATCACACTGGAAACAACACGTTCGCTTATTCTAAACTTACGAAAGAAATAGAGGCGTTAGTAGTACGTTTGACAGAACTCCAAGATCGATTAGATAATACTTTAGATTCTATTGGAAGTATGAAGGAAGACGAAATTCGTGCTCGTCAGCAATTAGAGGAAATAAAATTGATTTTGAAAGATTCAAAAGCAAAATTGAGAGATTACAATCTACCATATATTCCAAAATCTTATTTTATCGAATTATCAGAAGCACAAGATGCAATTAAAGAAATCGTAAGAGAATTGGAGAAAAAGCCTATTACGATTAGTACATTGAATACACGTGTAGATACCGCTCGGGATTTAGCACTAAAATTATTTAGTAGTACAAAAGAAATGATGAAAACTGCTATGTTTGCCGAGATGGCGATCGTGTATGGAAATAGATATCGTACATCTGTAGAAGATTTAGATAAAAACTTAACATATTCAGAGGTTCTTTTCTATAAAGGTGAATATCAGAAGTCTTTGGAGTTAAGTATCAATGCACTGAATCGCATCGAACCTGGAATTTACGATAAACTACTTAACTTTTATGCTGACGAAAAGTAATGCTTGCATTACTTTTTCTTTTTTGGAGATACTATAAATGGTGATAGTATGAAAAATATTTCTAAAATGAAGCAAATGTTTCCGCGTGTGACTTCGGTGGAGGAATTAGATAGACAATTAGAAGAAATTGCAAAGCATCAAGAATTTATTACAAACGTTTTGAAAGAAATAGAAAAGTAGTAAATTTCATGATATAATGGCATAGAAACGAGGGAGTTCTATGGAAAAATTGATTTTAATTAAGTATGGAGAGTTAACAACGAAGAAAGGAAATCGTAATTTTTTTATTTCTACATTGACGCGTAATATAGAATTTATGTTACGTTCTTTTGATGTTCGAATAGAAAAAGATAGAGTGCGTATGTATATCTATACAAAGGAAGACGATTTGGATCGCGTAAGTAAGATTCTTCAAAAAGTATTTGGTCTTCATGGAATTGTGATTTGTTATAAAGTAGAGACAAAAGAGGAACGCATAGAAGAAGCGATCTTACAACTTGTAAAGGAAACTTCTGGACATACATTTAAAGTGGAGACGAAAAGAGCTGATAAGCGTTTCCCAATTCCTAGTATGGAATATAGTCGAAAAATTGGTAGTCTTATTTTAAAGAATACTGATTTGAAAGTTGATGTCCACGAGCCAGATTTCGTGATGCACGTAGAGATTCGACCAGAGGGAACTTTCCTTTATACGAATGAGATTGCTGGTACGGGAGGATATCCAGTGGGAATCCAGGGTAAAGGACTTCTCATGTTAAGTGGTGGAATTGATTCTCCAGTGGCAGGATATTTAACGTTAAAACGTGGAGTTGATTTAGAGTGTTTATATTTTGAATCTCCGCCACATACAAGTGAAGAAGCAAAAAATAAAGTTTTAAAATTGGCTTCTATTATTAATGAATACTCTGGACATGTAAAAGTACATGTTGTTCCATTTACAAAATTGCAAGAGGCAATTTACAAAAATTGTCCTCCTACTTATATGATTACCATAATGCGTAGAATGATGTATCGAATAGCAGAGAGAGTAGCACATAAACGCAATTGTAAAATCATCGTGAACGGGGAAAGTATTGGACAGGTAGCGAGTCAGACATTAGAAAGTATGGTTGTTATCAATGCTGTCACGAATATGCCGGTTATTCGCCCTGTCGCATGTTTAGATAAATTAGAAATTATCGAACTTGCAAATAAAATTGGTACAT
>USET01000061.1 GCA_900553765.1 uncultured Mycoplasmatota bacterium | reverse complement strand
ATTTTAGATTTATGTGATTCCTATCAGATGAAAGTAAATATCACAACAAATGGTACGTTGTTGAGAAAACAACTTGCATCTTTGATTAAACATGCCTGCGTGCGACAGATAAATATTTCATTGCATAGTTTTGAAAATGGAATGAATCAATATATAAATGATATATTATTTTCAACAGATCAATTATTGGAGAAAACTTCTACAATTGTTGTATTTCGATTTTGGGCTTTATCGAATCATCAATTGACAGATGTGAATCGTAATATAATAGATAAGATCATGAAGCATTACCAATTAAGCGATGAAATTTATCAGAAAATTTTGAGTGAAAAGAATATTCGATTAGGAGAAAAACTATATTTAAATAAGGCAGCTTTATTTGAATGGCCAACTTTACATAGTACATATGTTGGAACTAGAGGTTTTTGCCACGCTTTGACACGACATATAGGTATATTATCTGATGGAACAGTGATACCGTGCTGTTTAGATAGTGATGGAATCATATCGTTAGGTAATATTTTCGAAAAACATATAGAAGAAATTTTATCGAGTGAAAAATGTAGAACATTTGTAAAGTCATTAAAAGATGGAAAGATCATTGAGCCACTTTGTCAACGCTGTTCTTTTAGATTAAGATTTTCAAAAGGGAAAAATTTGGAGATGGCAAAATAGTCATCCAGAGATATTTTTTTCATGATATAATGAAAAGGGAGATGATCATATGAGTCAAAAAACTTATCAGAGAATATCAAAAGTATTAGATTGGCTTGTTTATATGCTAGGATATACTATCGTTTTAATTGCGGTATCTGTATTATTTAAAAAGACAGTCTATATTGATAACTCTTTATTTGGATTATGGGGCTTTATTGCAGTTATTATTATTTATATATTAAATAAAACGATCAAACCTTTAATTGTATGGTTAACGCTTCCTCTAACAGGATTAACACTTGGTTTGTTTTATCCGTTTATCAATGTTTTTATTTTAAAAATAGTAGAATTTATTCTCAATGGTCATTTTGCAATTCACGGTATTTGGATGGCATTTATCGTTGCTATTTTTATATCTGTAATGAATGGCTTAATGGATACTCTTATCATCGAACCATTAATTAGGAGGATGAAAGCATGAATCCAATTCTGTTAGATTTAGGTTTCATAAAAATCTATTGGTATTCGTTTTTTATTTTTATTGCTCTATTAGTAGGAATTGAATTATGTTTACACGAAGCAAAAAAACACAATATTTCAAAAGATTATTTGATTAATATGTTTTTTTGGATGTTTCCGATCGTATTGATTGGAGCACGATTATATTTCGTATTATTTCATTTGGATTACTATAGTCAAAATCCTATTGAAATCTTTTATGTATGGGAAGGTGGATTAGCGATCCACGGAGGAATGATTGCTGGGTTTATATGGCTTGTTTATTATTCTAGAAAGCATAATGTTCCAATCATAAAAGAGATGGATATGATTGCTGTTAGTTTGTTGTTGGGACAAGCGATTGGTCGGTGGGGAAACTTTATGAATCAAGAAGCCTATGGACCAGCAACTACCCTAAGTTTTTTACAAGATTTGCATTTACCTCAATTTATCATCGATGGTATGAATATTGATGGCGTGTATTATCAACCTACATTTCTATATGAGTCTATATGGTGTTTTTTAGGATTTATTATTATATTGTGCATCAGAAAATATAAAAAATTAAATGTCGGAACATTAAGTTCTTTTTATCTCATTTGGTATGGGAGTGAACGCTTTATAGTAGAGGGACTAAGAATGGACAGTTTAATGTTTTTTGGTTTCCGTCAAGCACAAATTATATCTATTATCTTTATATTGCTAGGTATTTGCCTCTATGTGTACACTCACACGAAAATAAAAATAAAATACTATGAAAGTGAGGAAAAAAATGGAAAAAAGATATGATTGTATAGTAATCGGTGCTGGTGTATCTGGAATGACTGCGGCAATCTATTTAAAAAGAGCTGGATTAGATGTGTTGTTATTAGAAAAAAGTGCGCCAGGTGGTCAAATTAACCAAACATCTAAAATTGAAAATTATCCAGGATTTCTTTCTGTCGATGGTCCCACACTAGCGATGAATATGTTTGAGCAAGTTCAGAATCTCGATATATCTTATCAATATGGAAACGTAGCAAAAATAAGAAATAGAGAGGATTTAAAAGAAGTAATAACAGATCAAGATATATATTTAGCGAAAGCTTTAATTATTGCAACCGGAAGGATTCCTAATAAGTTAAACTTAGAGGAAGAAAATCGATTTATCAATCGAGGAGTTTCATGGTGTGCACTATGTGATGGCTCTTTTTATAAAAATAAAGTCGTCGGAGTAATTGGTAGTGGAAATAGCGCACTAGAAGAAGCATTATATTTATCTGAAATTTGTTCTAAAGTGATCATGATGAATCGAAAAGATAGATATAAAGGATCTGCAATGTTGTTGGAAGAATTGAAAAAGAAGGATAATGTAGAATTTATATATCATTGTGTTGTCCAAAAATTAAACGAAAAAGATGGGCATTTAGGAAGTATTACAGTAAAACAAGATGAAAGTATAAAAGAAATTAAAATGGAAGGGTTATTCGAATATATAGGATATCACCCAGATACTGAAATTTTACAGGACTTTCATATCACATCTTCTGATGGTTATATCATAGTAGATCAAAATATGAAGACAAACGAAAAAGGAATTTACGCTTGTGGAGATGTCATTCAAAAAGATGTCTATCAGATTGCAACGGCAATCGGAGAAGGTGCGATTGCAGCAACACAGGTACAAAAAGATTTGAGTATACAATAAAAGAGCAATATTCTTGCTCTTTTTAATTGTAATTATATCGTTGTTGATCAGAACTATTTTCAAGACCTGATATTTTATATCCTAGTATATCAGCCAATTGATCATAAGAATAGTAAATAGAGAATTGTTGATCGATATAAGTATAAGTAAATGAATCCATATTTTCTTTTAATATATCGACATAAGAATTCTTTTGTTCTTTCCATTGTGTTAGATCAATTTCTTTTTCTGTATCGTTTTTATCAAAGATTGCAGTTTCTTCAGTAAAACTTTCGATAAACTGATTGATTGTTTCTTCAGCAAACACCGACTTGTCTTTATTTAAACGGTCCATCATGAATTGTGTCTTAACAACACTATTGTTAGTAGTGTCTACAAATAATTGAATATAGCGATCTTCGTGATTCGTTAAATGATAGAATACAGTAATAGTAAGTAGATTATCTTCGATTGTTGAAGTTACTGTACGTTCTACCTCGATACTGTTTTTTTCATCCATCATTTTAGCATCGGATAATTCTGTTGTAATTTCTAATTCTGTTAGTGAAAGTTCCCTTTGGAATTGAGTTGTCTCTTCTTTTGATAGTCCGTTCAAGTGGATGATATCTTTTTTGTATGATTTGATATATGGATATACAGCATCGTTTAGAAATTGATCTTTTGTCATTGTTTCGATGCTCACATAGTCATTTAAACTCTTTTTTTCCATATCCGGAATCTTTTTTTTCGCTTTATTTGTCGGATAGCATAGATAGCAAATACATAGAATCACAATCAATAGAATGAGAAAGATCGTTGCCATCTGTTGTGCTCTGGTTAGTTTCATTATTATCACCGGTGTCATTATAACATTTTTTGACAATATTGACAATCTTATAAACGTTAATGCAATGTTGATCAAATGCACATTTTTGTGCTTATTTCCATATTTTATAGTATAATGAAAGTGGTGGTTATATGAAAAAGAAAGTAGTTATCTTAGGTGGTGGAACAGGACTATCGACGTTATTGCGTGGATTGAAACAATTTCCACTTGAAATTACTGCAGTTGTATCAGTTTGTGATGATGGTGGAAGTACTGGAAAATTGCGTGAAGAATTTAATATGCCTGCAGTTGGGGATTTGAGAAGGGTTCTCATTGCGCTATCTGAAACAGAACCTTTATTTGAACAATTATTTAATTATAGATTTCATGCATCAAGCGGTGTAGATGGACATACAGTAGGGAATTTATTTTTAACAGCTTTAGCAAATATAACAGGAAATATGTCAGATGGGATCGAGACTTTAAGTAAAGTATTTAATTTAAAGGGAAAGGTCCTTCCTTTGACAGAAGACAATGTTACTTTAGTTGCTAAAATGGAAGATGGTACAGTCGTTCAAGGAGAACACAATATTACGGAGTGTAATAAAGTGATTGATAAAGTGTACTATAAAGAGAATCCCGTTGTCTCTCCTAAAGTTATTAAAGCGATTCACGAGGCGGATTTAGTGCTCCTTAGTATGGGAAGCTTATATACAAGTATTATTCCAAATTTAATATGTGATGATGTGATTCGTGCGATCGATGAGAGTGACACTAAAATTATGTATGTTTCAAATATGATGACACAACCAGGAGAAACGGATCACTTTAAAGTTTCTGATCATGTACGAGTCTTAAATGATTACTTAGGAAAGCACAAGGTTGATGTAGTGATTGCAAATCATGGATCTATTACTCGCGAGTTAATCAACAAATATAGTGTCTTGGAGCAAAAGGATCCCGTTTTATTAGATCCTGAAAATATGAAGGATTTAAATGTTACAGTTATCGAAGATGATTTTGTAACAGTGGAAGACGAGATGATTCGTCACAATGTAACAAAGTTGGCTTTTCATATTTTCTCATATTTACTATAAGAGGTTGCTATGTCATTTACAGGAATAGTAAAGTCTGAAATCAGTCAACGCTTACCATTGGAAACAGAAGCAATATCAGAATTGTCAGCGATTGTTCGGAACATTGGGAAATATGACGGAAATAATATAACGATCACAACCGAAAATGAAGATGTTGCCCGCCATATTTCGAAGGTGATGAAAGATACCTATGATCTTCGTTTTCGAATTTCGGTTCGAAGAGGTTATAATTTCGATAAAAATTACTTATATGTTTTAACACTACACCAAAAGAATCAATTGTTATTAACAGATTTAGGACTAATCGAAAATGGAAAAATTTTAATAATTCCACCAGAATATATAGTGGCAGACGATGATTTGGTTCGCGCATATTTACGAGGATTATTTTTGGCAATAGGGAGTATTAATGATCCAAAGAAATCACGATATCATTTAGAGTTTGTTGTCAACGATAAGGAATATGCTTTCTTTGTATCCGATTTATTGAATCAATTTCGTTTTAATAGTAAAGTGTTAAAGAGAAAAAATAAGTATATGATATATATGAAAGAATCGGAAAAAATTGGGGATTTTTTGCGATTTATGGAAGCGAGTGCAGCAGTTTTATATTATGAAGATATTAGAATTTATCGCGATCATGTGAACATGACAAATCGTCTTAACAATTGCGAACAGGCAAATG
Organism: uncultured Mycoplasmatota bacterium; assembly: GCA_900553765.1. GTDB lineage: Bacteria > Bacillota_I > Bacilli_A > RF39 > UBA660 > Fimihabitans > Fimihabitans intestinipullorum. The sequence goes on along the minus strand of USET01000061.1, from coordinate 771 downwards.
TCGATAAGACGATTCAAAGTGCAAATGATCAATTGCGTGATATCTTATTTTTGAAAGAAGTAGGTGCCTTAGAATTACTAGACGAAAAAGTGAAAGAGGCAGCTTTATATCGGGAGAAATATACAGAAGTATCCCTTGTAGAATTAAGTCAAATTATTACGATGGAGACGGGTCATACTATTACGAAATCAGGTCTGCATCATCGTTTGAAAAAAATTAAGGATTTAGCTAATAAAATCAGGGAAAAGCAGGAAAAATAATTTTTTCCTTTTTTCTTTTTCTATAGACAAGACAAGGAATTGATTTTATAGTATAATATGTTATGAGGTGAATGTATGGAATCAATATTTCACAAAATTACAAAGCAAATAGAAAAGCATAGTAACGTAATTATCATGGCGCATAAAAATATCGATTTGGATGCTTTTGGTTCTGCACTATGTCTTTATAAAATTATACAGTCTATGGATATTCCTTGCGGAATTTTTATGAGTAACGAAGAATTAGATGCTACGATTGACATCGCTAAGAAAAAACTGGAAGAGCGAAGCATTATCGTAGACTATTATGATCGATCAAATTATAAACATTATGTAACACCTGAAACTTTATTAGTGATCGTCGATACTCATAAAAAGACGATGGTAGAGTATCCAGAAATATTATCTGAAGTAGATGATGTAGTTGTAATCGATCATCATATTAAAAGTACAGAAGCAGTAGAAAATGCGAAAGTGTTCTACATAAATTCTAGCCTTTCTAGTACAAATG
>USET01000060.1 GCA_900553765.1 uncultured Mycoplasmatota bacterium | reverse complement strand
GAAACAAATAATGTTATTAACAGTAATAGTTATTTTAGTCCCTTTTTTAGTTATAACGATTTTGGTGAAAAACAATACACTTCTTTTTTCCTACGATACCAATAAACAAGATATGGTTCGGATAAAAAGAGAAACGACAGGTCAAATTGATACAGTTCCATTCGAAGAATATGTCAAAGGTGTATTAGCAGGAGAAGTTCCAACCAGTTTTCATATAGAAGCATTAAAAGCGCAAGCAGTCGCAGCTCGCAGTTATGCTATGAAGAAGATAGAAGATAATACCGCAACTGATTATGATGTCGTAGATACAGTAAGTAATCAAGTATATATGGATGATGCACAGTTAAAGGAAAAATGGAAAGATCAGTACGATGAAAAAATGAAAATTATAGAAAGCGCAGTAAATGAAACGAAGGGTGAATATTTAGAATACGATGGAAAAGTTGCACAAGCTTTCTTCTTTTCGACAAGTGCAGGGAAAACGGAAAATAGTGAAGAAGTATTTCAGAGTGCACTTCCTTATTTAAGAAGTGTAGATTCATCTTGGGATCAAGAAGTTTCACCAGTATTCCAACAGGATTATCAATTTAGCGTACATGATTTCTATCAAAAGTTAGGGTTACCTTATAAAGAAACAGTTCAATTTCAAGTTACAAAGCAAACGAGTACGGGAAGAGTGAAGGAAGTAAATATCGATGGAACTGTCTTAAAAGCAAGTGATATTTCATCGAAATTAGGTTTACGTTCGACGTTTTTTACATTCGAACAGATTGGCAGTAATATTCATATGACGACGAAAGGATATGGACATGGCGTTGGAATGAGTCAATATGGAGCACAGGCAATGGCTTTAAAAGGTTCTACATACGATCAAATTTTAAAACATTACTATCAAGGAGTTCAAATCAAAAAAAAGTAAAAAAAGTTGTATAAAACATCTTCTTTGGTACAAACTTCTAATAGAGGTGAGAAAGGTGAAACAAAGAAGATTAAAACGTACGATGGTACCGGTCGTTTATACGATTGCGGTTGTTGCAGTACTTGGAATTGCGTACATGATTGAAGGTGCAATTTCAAATAATCAATTTAAAGATGAAGATCACTATGGATATGTGTCAAAAACAATTTTTGACGATAGTGAGGCAGTTGTGGCAACAGAGACAAAAGTGATGAGACCTTATCTAGATAGCGAATTACAAATCGTAAAGAGTTATTATGATTACAAAGCTGATGCAGCATCTCAAGAAAACGCACTCATTTTCCACGAGAATACTTATATGCAAAATAGTGGTGTTTCCTATGGTGGAAAAGAAAGCTTTGATGTCGTTGCAATTTTAGATGGTACTGTTACGAATGTTACAGAAGATAAACTATTGGGAAATGTAATTGAAATCAAACATGATAATGATATGATTAGTTCTTATCAAAGTTTAAGTGCTGTTAACGTTAAAAAAGGTGATGTCGTAAAACAAGGACAATTACTTGGAAAAAGTGGTACTTCTAATATCTCAAAAGAATTGAATGATCATTTACACTTTGAATTAAATTACAAAGGTGCAAACGTGAATCCAGAAGATTATTTTGATAAAAAAGTAAGTGAATTATAAGGGCGTAATTGCTCTTTTTTAGGTCTAAACCCCTTGGCACATTTATATAATGAAGTAAAGGGGTGAAGTAAGTGAACTCTAGTATTACAAAAAGAGTTAAAGAAGAGGCAATCTATATGATTGAAACGGGAAAGACAGTGAGGGAGATTGCATCTATCTTTGGCGTATCGAAAAGTACCGTTCACAAAGACCTACATGAACGTTTAATACATGTGGATGAAAAGCTCTACCATGAAGTAGATAAAATATTGAAATATCATATTGATATTAGGCATTTAAGAGGTGGAGAATCCACCAAAAAAAAGTATTTAAAATTAAGTAATTCTCTACCACCAGAAGCAAGTTTATGATATAATGTGTACTAGGAAATGTAGAAATGAGGTAGATAGCATGTTTGCAAAAGATATTGGAATCGACTTAGGTACTGCTAATGTATTAATATATATCAAAGGACAAGGAATTGTTCTAAATGAACCAAGCGTTGTCGCTATGGATTCTGAGACGAAAAAAGTACTCGCTGTAGGAACAGAAGCCCGTGAAATGTTGGGAAGAACACCTGGTAGAGTACAAGCAATTCGTCCTATGAAAGATGGAGTCATTGCTGATTTTAACGTAACGGAAGTCATGCTAAATCATTTTATTCGTAAAGTGAATGGAAAAAGTTTATTCTCTAGACCTCGTATTTTAATTTGCTGTCCATCCAATATTACACAAGTCGAAAAAAATGCTATAAAAGAAGCAGCAGAAAGAACTGGTGCGAAAAAAGTATTTTTGGAAGACGAACCAAAGGTAGCAGCTGTCGGAGCAGGAATGGATATTTCTAAACCAAGTGGAAACATGGTAATTGATATCGGTGGAGGTACGACAGATATTGCAATCTTATCACTCGGAGGAATCGTAACGAGTACGTCTGTAAAAGTTGCAGGAAATACCTTTGATGCAGATATTATGAAATATATTAAAGATAAATATAAATTATTAATTGGAGATCGTACAGCAGAAGAAATTAAACTAACGATTGGTAATGTATTTCCAGATGATAAAATTGAAAAGATGGAAGTACGTGGAAGAGATCTTGTGACAGGTCTTCCTCATACGATTACACTTTCAAGTGACGAAGTGGAAGAAGCTTTACGAGAAAGCATCTATATGTTAGTACATCAAGCTAAGAATGTGTTAGAACAGACACCACCAGAATTATCTGCAGATATTATCGATAAAGGAATCGTATTAACAGGTGGTGGTGCTTTAATCAAAGGATTTGACCAATTATTAGCACATGAACTTAAAGTACCTGTATTTATCGCTGAAAGTCCACTGACATGTGTAGCAGAGGGAACAGGGGTATTACTAGATAATTTACAATTGATCAATCGATAAAGATACAATACAGTATCTTTTTTTTATGAAAATATGATATAATGACATTGGTGAGTACTATGAATCGAGAAATCATGACCCAAATCATTTTAATGGTATCAACCACTTTCATCTTTGTGGCTTGTGTAACACCATTTGTAAAAAAGATTGCTCTTCATGTAGGAGCAGTCGATATGCCAAACGAGAGAAAAGTTCATAAAAAGCCAATGCCTCGATTAGGTGGGCTTGCAATCTATCTTGGTTTTTTATTAGGATATATGTGCTTTGGAACACACTCAGCGATGATGAATTCTATTTTAATTAGTAGTTTTATTATCGTATTAACAGGTGTTGTAGATGATATTAAACCTTTAAAGGCAAGTACAAAATTTATAGGACAATTGATTGCTTCTGCAATAATTCCACTTTATGGAGGAATTCTGTTGCAAGATGTTAGTGCATTTGGTCTTTATTTGAACTTTGGAATTTTATCAGTTCCGATTACGATCTTTTTTATTCTAGGATGTATCAATTGTATTAACTTAATCGACGGATTAGATGGATTAGCATCCGGAATTAGTTCAATTTACTTTTTAACGATCGGAATTGTAGCAACAATTCAAGGAAAATATGGATTAGACTTTGTTTTAACATTTGTTATGTTAGGTTCTACTTTAGGATTTTTACTTCATAACTTTAACCCAGCTTCCATCTTTATGGGAGACTCTGGTTCTATGTTTTTGGGACTTATCATAGCCGTTATTGCATTATTAGGATTTAAAAATGTAACGATGTCTTCGTTAATCATTCCACTTCTCGTATTAGCAATTCCAATCTTAGATACTTTATTTGCTATTTTGAGACGTATGTTAAAAGGTGAAAAAATTTCGAAACCAGATAAATTTCATATACATCATCAATTGTTAAGAAGAAATTTCTCTCAGAGACAAACTGTTTTGATTATATATTTAATTGACTTATTATTTGCTTCCGCATCTATTATTTACGTTTTAAAAGATGCGACATTAGGTTATATTATATATGGTATATTACTTGCAATCATTTTAACTTTTGTCTTTACGACAAGTATCGTATTTGATAATCAAACGATGAAAGAAAAAATAAAAGCATTTTTTCGAAGAAAAGAGAATGTTGAAGTAAAAGAAACACCAGAGAAAAAAACTCCAAGAAAGAAAAAAGATATCGAAGAGTTGAAAAAAACAAGAAGAACGAAAAAAGGACATAAGTAACATGTCCTTTTTTGTTTGAAATAGGAAAAAAGTGCCATACTAATACTGGTGATAAAAATGCTTGAAAATTTTTTAAATACGGACTGGATAGAAGTATACGATGTCGTGATACGCAGTTTATTATCCCTAATTACTTTATTTTTGATTACAAAGTTATTAGGAAAAAAACAAGTATCACAGCTGAGTCTTTTCGATTATGTCATAGGAATTTCTATTGGTAATTTTGCAGCAGAGATGACGATTAATATTGAGTCTCAATATATGAATGGAATTGCAGCGGTTTTAGTGTTTGGCTTGGTTGCTTATTTCGTAAGTATTGTCACGATGAAAAGTATCGTATTACGACGTTATTTTATGGGAGTTCCGACGATTTTAATTCAACATGGAGAACTAATCGAAAAAAATTTAAAAAAGGTAAAGTTCGACATGAATGATCTACTAGAACAATGTAGAACAAATGGTTATTTTGATATAAGTGAAATAGAATATGCAATTATGGAATGTAATGGAACTCTGAGTATCTTACCAAAAGGAGAATATAAGCCAGTGACGATGAAAGATATGCAGTTAAAAGCACAACCACAGGGATTGTGCGCAAATGTCATTATCGATGGTAAGATCATGAAGAAAAACTTGTACAATATAAATAAAGATGAAGAATGGTTGAAGCAACAATTAAAAGTAAAAGGATTTAAAACGCCTGATCATATCATGCTTGCAACAGTCGACAATAACGAAAAATTAACGATTTATCACAAACATAAGGAGATTCAATCAAAAGATGTATTAGAATAAAAAAACAAGATATCAATGATCTTGTTCCAATAGATGTATCACAGAAACATTTAGTACCTGTGCGATTTTAGAAAGTGTTTCGATAGAAATGGATTTCTTTGGATTTCCACTTTCTAGCTGTTTGATCAAGTCGTGAGAAATTCCAACCGCATCGGCAAGTTGTATATCGGAAAAATTTTTTAAATTGCGATATTTGACAATGTTATTTCCAAGGACTGTATAAATTTTTGGCATTGTTATTTTCTTCATATCTTTCACCCATGCATTCAATTTCTAATTTTATTTTACATCAAAAGATGTTCATTTGCAAAGTAAGTTTTGAAGAAGTATGAGAAAGTAATATTTTGTTTACATCGAGCGATTAAATGTGATATAATACTCCAGTCGAAGAGGAAGTGTTTGTATGAAAAAGATTAGAAATATTGCAATTATCGCCCATGTAGACCATGGAAAAACTACATTGGTGGATCAATTATTAAAGATGTCAGGTACATTTAGAGATAACGAAGAAGTAACGTCTATGGATAGTAATGCAATCGAACAAGAAAGAGGAATTACGATATTAGCTAAAACGACAGCAATCGATTATAAAGGATATCGTATCAATATTTTAGATACACCAGGACATGCTGATTTTGGTGGAGAAGTAGAAAGAGTTTTAAAAACAGTTGATGGAGTACTTTTATTAGTAGACGCATTTGAGGGAGCAATGCCACAAACAAGAGAAGTATTAAAAAAATCATTAGCAATGAATTTAAAACCAATTGTAGTAATAAACAAAATAGATAGACCTGGTGCAGAACCACAAAAAGTATTAGATGAAGTAATGGAATTATTTATAGAGTTAGATGCAAATGATGATCAATTAGACTTCCCAGTAGTATATGCATCAGCAAAAAATGGAGTTGCAAAATTAAACTTAGACGATCCAGATGGAGATTTAACATGTTTATTTGAAACAATAATAAACACAATTCAAGCACCAAATTGTGATGTAGAAGGACCTGCACAAATGTTAGTCTCTAATATAGATTATGATGATTATGTTGGAAGAATAGCAGTAGGAAGAATTGAAAGAGGTTCAATAACAGTTGGAATGCCAGTTGCAATTTGTGGTAAAGAAGATAAAATAACACAAGGAAGAATTGCAAAAGTATATACACATGTTGGATTAAATAAAGTCGAAGTAGAAGAAGGAAAAGCAGGAGATATAATAGAACTTGCAGGACTTCCAGATATTAATATTGGAGATACAATTTGTGATTTTAATAATCC
>USET01000059.1 GCA_900553765.1 uncultured Mycoplasmatota bacterium | reverse complement strand
GTTAAAAATGTATTATGTTATGAAATTGATACGGGATTGAAAGAGGTACTAGAAAATAATTTAAAAGATTGCTCGAATGTAGAAATAAAGTTTGAAGATTTTTTAAAGGCACAGGTAATAGATGATTTAAAAAATTATCAATATAAAAAATTATACGTTGTTGCTAATCTTCCTTATTATATAACGACACCAATTATCTCAAAAATAATAGAGGATAAGATCCCTGTAGATCGTATTGTTATTATGGTGCAAAAAGAAGTAGGAGATCGTTTAAGAGCTTTACCTGGAAGTAGAGATTATGGATCTTTGTCTATTTATATCAATTATTATTTTGAGGTACATAAAATTTTAGATGTGAGTCGCAATGTATTTATACCAAAACCTAATGTAGATAGTATTGTAGTGGAGCTTATAAAAAAGGAAAATCGTGAAATGTTGTTAGATGAAAATATTTTCTTTCAACTTGTTAGAGATAGTTTTAAGCAAAAACGAAAAACACTTCGAAATAATTTAAAAGCTTATCCTTTGGATGTTGTTGAACGAGTACTGAAACCATATCAATTAGATTTGAGTGTTCGAGCAGAACAACTTTCAATTGAAATTTTTGTTGAAATTGCAAATGAATTAGCACGAGAAAAGAATGATTAAAGTCATTCTTTTTTTGATAATAATTTAATTTCTTGTCCATAAAATAGTATAGGTGATTATATTGATAGAACATATAAATCAAATATTATGGGCGATCGCAACAGCTATGATAGTTTTATCGGGATTTTATTTTACAAAGAAATTAAAAGGAGTTCAATTTCGGTTTTCTTCAATGATCCATCACTTGTTTGAAAAAGAAGAGAAACATGGAGGGATTTCTCCTATTCAAACATTGATGATGTCTCTTGCCGGTCGAATTGGAGTCGGAAGTATTGCGGGAGTTGCTCTTGCTATTTATATTGGTGGAGTAGGTAGTATTTTTTGGATGTGGATGATTGTTCTTATGACCGGTGCAAATACGTTTGCGGAGACAGTATTGGGAGTAAAGTTTAAAGAAAAGGATGAAGGAAAAATTTATGTTGGTGGTCCTAGTTATTATTTAAAGAATGGCTTACATAAACCACATTTAGGTAAAATGTACGCAATTTTAATTATCCTGAGTTATGTTATCGGATTTTTAGGGATTCAATCTAATACGATTACACGTTCCTGTCAAGAGATATTTTCAGTGCCTTCATGCTTGATTGGACTAGTGATAGTTTTACTCTCTGGAATGATTATTTTTGGTGGTGTTAAAAAAATTGCTGATGTAACGAGCAAATTAGTTCCTATTATGACACTTGTATATGTTGCAACCGCAATCTTTATTGTCGTTATGAATATACACATGATTCCTACTATTTTTATCCAGATATTGAAGCAGGCTTTTCGTATCGATGCATTTTTTTCGGCATTTTTGCCTACTTTTATCGTTGGAATTCAAAGAGGATTATTTTCAAACGAAGCTGGAATGGGAACGGGTAGTATAGTAGCAAGTGCAACCGATAGTAATAATGCAAAAAAACAAGGTTATTTACAAGTATTAGGAATTTACGTTACGACGTTTCTTATCTGCACATCGACGGCGATGATTATCTTGACGAGTGATTATGCATCGTTTACTAGTATAGACATGAATGGAATTGAATTAACACAATATGCATTTCACTATCATTTAGGTGATTTTGGGACGATTATAGTATTCCTTTCTATCTTATTATTTTCTTTTTCTACGATTTTAACTGGCTATTATTATGGTGAATCAAGTTTAAAATATATTTTGGGTAAAACGAATGTTAAAAAGGTTACGATATTAAAAATGATTACTTTGTTCTTTTTGTTATTAGGTTCGATCGTATCGGCAAATATTTTATGGAAAATTGTAGATATTTTTGTCGCACTTTTAGCTATCATTAATACGTATGCTATTTTAAAATTACAAAAAGTGGTAGAAAAGGAAACATAATGTTATAAAATATGTTAAAATATTGATTGAAATTAAGAAGTTGGTGAAAATATGATTAATAAAAAATGGGATATTGTGTTAAAAGACGAATTTCACAAGGAATATTTTAAAAAACTTGGTACAATAGTAAAGAAGGAATATAAGACGAAGATAGTATATCCTAAATATGAGAATATTTTTAACGCACTTCGATATACCGATTATGATGAAGTAAAAGTCGTTATATTAGGACAGGATCCGTATCATGGTGAAAATGAAGCACACGGATTATCTTTTTCTGTATTGCCTGGTGTAAAAAGACCACCGTCATTGAATAATATGTTTAAAGAATTAAACGATGATTTAGGGATTGTTCGAACTCAAAATACACTAACTGATTGGACACAACAAGGAGTTATGATGTTGAACTCTATTATGACTGTCGTAAAGGATAAACCACTATCACATAAAGGAATTGGTTGGGAAATATTCACGGATACGATTATTCAAAAATTAAACGAACGAGAGGATCCAGTTATTTTTGTTCTATGGGGTGGCTATGCACGAAGTAAAAAGGCACTTATTACAAATAGGAGACATTTTATCATAGAGGCTGCTCATCCATCTCCTTTTTCTGCACATCGTGGCTTTTTTGGTAGCAAGCCATATTCTAAAATTAACACGATTTTAAAAAGCTTAGGGAAAGAAGAAATCGACTGGAGTGGCAACTATCACAAAGAGGATTCATAAGGAGTAATTATGAAAGAAGTAAGACAATATTTAGAAAATTTAACACAACTTGCAAATGAAAAGTACATTGTTGTTGCGGTATCTGGTGGACCAGATTCTATGGCGCTTTTACATATGTTATTAGAGCAGAGGCAACATTATCATTTTCAAATTGTCTGTGCTCATGTAAATCATAATGTGAGAAAGGAAAGTGAAGAGGAAGCGATATTCGTTTCTGGTTATTGCCGTTCTCATGGAATTTTATATGAGTTTATGAAGATAGAAAACTATCATGACGATAATTTTCATAACGAAGCAAGAGTCATTCGTTATCGTTTTTTCGAGCAAATCTTAAGTAAATATCAATCACATTGTTTATTTACTGCGCATCATGGGGATGATCTTATGGAGACTATTTTGATGCGCATGGTACGAGGTGCTTCTTTGAAAGGGTATAGTGGATTTGAAGTGCTTTCTCATAGAAAAAATTACGATATAATTCGTCCACTGATCTTTGTTACGAAAAAAGAACTTTTAGATTATGTGAACGATTATGATATTCCTTATGTGAAGGATGCATCGAATGAAAAAGATGTCTATACTCGCAATCGATATCGAAAGTATGTATTGCCTTTTTTAAAAAAGGAAGATGCATCTGTTCATAAAAAGTTTTATAAGTTTAGTAAGACTTTGCTAGAATATGAAAATTACATTAACCGAATTGTGAAAGAAAAAATGACTGAAATCGTAGATCATAATGAAATAGATATTTCTTTATTTCAAAGAGAGGATCCTTTGATTCAAAAAGAAATGATTAATCAGATGTTATCTGAACTTTACGAGGATGATTTGTTTTTAATCACCGATCGTCATACGGAGCAGATATTGAAGTTATGTCGTTCTTCCAAGAAGAATGCAAAGGTGTGTCTTCCACAGAATATGTACGCGATACGGGCATATAATAGTTTAAGCTTTGAAAAAGATTATCGAGATGTAACGCAATATAAATATGAAATTCAAGATAATGTGAAACTCCCAAATCAACATGAAATCGAAGTTGTATCAGATTCGAATATGACGAATAATAATATATGTTATCTATCAAAAGAAGATATCGCACTGCCACTATATGTTCGGTCTCGCCAAGATGGAGATAAGATGTATGTGAAAGGTCTCGATGGAAGAAAAAAAATCAACGATATCTTTATCGATAAAAAAATTCCAATGGAGCAGAGGAATCTTTGGCCTATCGTAGTAGATTCTAACGAAAACATTGTTTGGATTCCAGGCCTTAAGAAATCTAAATTTGATAGAACAAAAGGGAAAAAGTATGATATAATACTAAAGTATCATTAAGAAAGGAAGTTATTAGATGAATAAAAAAGTCGTGAAGAGAGGTTTAGTACCATACGTATTCTTGTTTTTATTTATCATGGGTGTTGCTTACTTCTTTAACATAATGAATCATAAAGTAAACGTGATTACTTATGATGAGTTTATGAAACAAGCCCAAAAGGGACAAGTGGAAGAAGTTGTAATCACACCAAGAAGTAGAGCAAGTGTGTATGAGATTACCGGAATAATGAAGAATTATGAAGAAAATGAATCTTTCTTTGTTAGAACTCCACTTGCTGGAGAAGTAATGGATAAGATATTGACAACTGGTGAAAAAGTTGGATTTAAGATTTCTACAGCAACTGATCCAGAGTCAAGCACATTACTGTTATTTATTATGAATGTACTACCAATGTTAATTTTATTAGGAGCTGCTTTTTACTTCATTACAAGGCAGATGGGTAGTGCTAATAAGTCGATGGACTTTGGAAAGAGTAGAGCTCGTTTAAATGAAGATACGAGAAAAGTTACATTTAACGAAGTTGCAGGATTAGATGAAGAAAAGGAAGAAGTTGCAGAATTAATCGACTTCTTGAAAAATCCAAAGCGCTTTCAAAGACTTGGTGCTCGAATTCCAAAAGGAGTGTTACTTGTAGGACCTCCTGGAACTGGTAAGACACTTCTTGCAAGAGCTGTTGCTGGAGAAGCGAATGTTCCATTTTACTATATCAGCGGATCTGATTTCGTTGAATTATTTGTTGGAGTTGGAGCAAGCCGAGTTAGAGATATGTTTAAACAAGCAAAACATAATGCACCATGTTTGATCTTTATCGATGAGATCGATGCGGTAGGAAGACAACGTGGAGCTGGACTTGGTGGAGGTCATGACGAAAGAGAACAGACTTTAAACCAATTATTGACAGAGATGGATGGATTTGGAGCAAACGAGGGAATTATCGTCATTGCTGCTACGAACCGTCCTGATGTTTTGGACCCAGCATTATTGCGTCCAGGACGTTTTGATAGACAAGTACAAGTAAATCTTCCAGATATGAAGGGAAGAGAAGAAATTTTAAAAGTTCATGCGAAGGGAAAAATCTTTGCAAAGAGTGTAGAATTACACAATATCGCAGAACGTACTGTTGGATTTAGTGGTGCGGAGCTTGAAAACTTATTAAACGAAGCAGCATTATTAGCAGTTCGTCGTGAAAAACCAGCGATTACGATGTCTGAAATCGACGAAGCGCACGACAGAGTATTGATGGGACCTGCGAAGAAATCTAAGAAATATACAGATCATGATAAAAAATTAGTCGCTTATCACGAGGCCGGGCATGCTGTATTAGGGATCAAGTTGGATGGTGCAAATGATGTACATAAAATAACGATGATTCCACGTGGATATGCTGGCGGATATACGATGATGCAACCGAAAGAAGAACGTTTCACAGCAACAAAAACAGAGTTGTTAGAACGTATTACAGGACTTCTTGGAGGACGTGTTGCTGAAGAACTTGTATTGGATGATATTACAACAGGAGCTCAAAATGACTTCCAACAAGCTACAAAGATTGCTCGTGCTATGGTTACAGAATATGGTATGAGTAGTTTAGGCCCTGTACAATTTGAAAGTCAAGATTCTGGTAGTGTCTTCTTAGGAAGAGATTATAATAAGAGTCGTAATTTCTCTGGTCAAGTAGCTTTTGAAATTGATCAAGAAATGAGAAAAATTATCGATGAATGTTATAAAAAGGCTACAAAGATCATAAAAGAAAATAGAAAATTATTAGATCTTATTGCCGAGTCATTGTTAAAATATGAAACGTTGACAAAGGAGCAAATTGATTATCTTGTTGAGAATGGTTGTATGCCAGAAGATGATGGTGAAATAGATCCTGATGATATTGAACCGGCAAGCTATCATGATTTATCTCTAGTTGATTTGATTGAACTTGCACACGAGAAAAAAATCAAGGGATATACCAAAATGAATAAAGAAGAATTGATTAAGGCTTTAGAAGAAGCAGATCAACAGACGGAAGATAAATAAATCTTTCGTTTTTCTTTACATATTTTTACAAAATATTAGTATTTTAATCTTGCTACAAAAATTTAGTAAAATTTAAATATTTTATATTTGAGGCTGATAAGTAATATTTTTGAAAAATATATTTAAAAAATTAAAATTAATCATATATGTTAATATATTGACAAGAAAATGAGAAATTCACCAAAAAAGAAAATAGAATGCTCGGATCCTTTTTAGATAATTCCACGAAATAACATAGACTTTAATCGACGATTTTGG
>USET01000058.1 GCA_900553765.1 uncultured Mycoplasmatota bacterium | reverse complement strand
TCGTATACTATGGAATTTTATTGTTACTCGCGATAGGAACGAGATTACTAGAGTGGTTATCTTCTATTTTTAAACCAGTAGGATCACTTTACGCTCTTATTATTTTTGCTTTTGTGTTGGCATTGGTTGGAATATTTTTCTATACATTCGCGCTTTCAATCATATCTTTTTATAAAGAATTTATTAAGGACGAAGGATATTTAATGCATACGCTACCTGTGAGCAAGAATCAACTTGTTGGATCTAAACTACTTACGGCGATTATTGCGATGATCGTGACGTTTGTTTTATCGATATCAGCGTTAGGCATTGCTTTTTATACGCCGCACTGTTTAGATGAGGTCATTGCGACATTACAGGCGTTGATTCAAAAACAGTTAGGAGTATCATTCGAACTTGTTATGATTGGATTTTTATTATACATGCTTTTATCTTATGTGTATCAGATTCTGTTTTTCTATCTTTCTATCGCTTTGGGGCAGACACGTTCAGCGAATAAATTGATGTATTCTGTCGTCTTTGGAATCGCGCTTAATGTCGTTATACAAATTATTATGACATTGATGTTACTTGCTATATCATTGTTCGAACCGGCAGTCCTTGGTTCGGAACTTACTGTTGAGGCGTTTGGATGGGTAATGATACCTTCTACGATTATGACGCTTGCACTTGCGGTAGCTTTCTTTTTTGCAACAGGATATATTTTCAAACGTAAATTAAATATGGAATAAAGCACGAATGTGCTTTTTTTCTTTGAAAAAGCAGAGAATGATGGTATAATAGGCATGTTTTTACAAAAAAAGTCAAAAATATATGTATAAAAAAAGGAAAATGAGTTTTTTTGTCGTATATATATAGTATGGGGGGTGGAAGTATGCTGCAGACAGAAGAAATCAACCAGATTCGTAGCAGTGTCGATATTGTCGATGTGATTTCAGGATATCTTCCACTGACACAAAAAGGAAAAAATTTTTTCGGGGTGTGTCCCTTTCACGATGACCATTCACCTAGTATGAGCGTCTCTCGTGAAAAGCAAATTTATACTTGTTTCAGTTGTGGAGCAACGGGAAATGTATTTAAATTTTTGATGGACTACGAAAATATATCATTCCCAGAAGCTGTACAAAAGGTCGCAGATAGAGCTGGGATCGCTGTGGATCTTCACATTAAGAGTCATCATGTAAAGACGACAAATCAAGAGCTTTACGACATCTACGAATATGCTTTAAAGTGTTATCAGAATCATTTGAATACGGAAAGTGGACAGGCAGCCAAAGAGTATTTACACGAGAGAAATATCAACGATGAAGTAATTAAGGAGTTTAGGATTGGATATTCTTTTCAAAAAAGAGAGCAACTTACGAATATGCTTCGTAAAAAAGGATATTCCGATAAAGACTTATTACGCAGTGGACTCGTGATACAAAACGAATATGGTTTTACGGATATTTATTATGATCGCGTCATGTTCCCTCTTTGTGATATGAACGGAAGAGTTGTTGGATTTTCCGGTAGAATTCATAGGCCGGGGAAAGATTTTAAATATATCAATACGAAGGAAACGGAGATTTTTAAAAAAGGAGAACTTCTATATAACTATCATCGTGCAAAAGATATTGCAAGGCAAAAAAATCAAGTGATTGTGATGGAAGGCTTTATGGACGTGATCCGTGCTTTTACAATCGATGTAAAAAATGCGATCGCAACGATGGGAACCGCTGTTACGAAAGAACAAGCGCTGGCAATTAAAAAAATGGGGAAAGAGGTTATTCTGTGTTTTGATGGGGATGCAGCCGGGGAGAAGGCAACCTATGCATGTTCCAATGAATTGTTAGCAATCGGAGTTGTACCAAAGATTATTAGACTGGAAGATAATTTAGATCCAGATGAATATATTCAGAAATATGGAAAAGAACAATTCGAGAGAAAAATAGAGCAACCGATGAATGTGCTCGACTTTAAAATGCTGTACTATAAACATCATAGGGATTTACAAAATAGTATGGATCTTGCAAATTATGTCAATGATATGATCGAAGAAGTATCTAAAGTGGATGACGAGGTGTTAAGAGAATTAACGCTACAAAAAGTGGCTGACGATTCCGGACTTACTGTCGATTTTTTAAAGGAAAAGTTAGAACAGAAAGAAAAAACGATCGAAGTGCCAGCACTACAGCCACAAGCAAAGGAAAAAACGACCAAAAAAATATCAAAGACAGAGCAAGCAGAACGTAATTTAATTTTTTATATGTTGCGCAGTGCAGATGTCATTAAGATGTATCAGAAAAAAGTAGCATTTATGCCAACAGAAGAGTATCGTTTTCTCGCAAGAGAAATTAGCTTTTACTATAAGACGTATCGTGAGATGAATGAAGCCGACTTTTTGACGAGTGTTGCCGATAAGCCTAAGTTGATGGCAACCGTCGGTAAAATAGCGGCGTTAGATTTGAAAGATACTTATTCAATTGAGGAAATTGACGATTACATAAAAGCAATTCAGCAATATAATATTCAGTATGAGATCGATCGTATGAAGCTTCGTTTGAAAGAAGAAGTCGATCCGATGAAGAAGGCAAAGTATGCTGAGAAAATTGTAGAGTTAAAAAGAAAGGAAGAGGCAATATGATAAATGAAATTAAATCGTTTGAAGACAGAAAAAAAGAGTTAGTAAAAAAAGGAAAAGAAAAAGGATTTATCACATATGAACAATTAGCGCAAGCTTTGAAAGGACTCGATTTAGATGCGGATTCTCTAGATGATCTTTATACAGTGTTTAGCGAGAATAGTATTGCGATTGTCACAGAAGAAGAAGCAGGAGAAAGTGGAGGCAATCCAAAACAGTCTAGCGTAGATCAAATTATATTAGATGATAGCACATTGACAAAAGACCTTACAATCAACGATCCTGTTCGTATGTATTTGAAAGAGATCGGTCAAATTAAATTGTTGACGATGGAAGAAGAGTTAGAGTTATCAGATCGTATTGCCGCAGGTGACGAACAAGCAAAAACGATCTTGGCAGAGGCAAACTTGCGTCTTGTTGTGTCGATCGCAAAAAGATATGTAGGACGTGGAATGTTGTTTTTGGATTTGATTCAAGAAGGAAATATCGGACTTATGAAAGCAGTTGAAAAGTTCGATGTTACAAAGGGATTTAAGTTTTCAACGTATGCGACTTGGTGGATCCGTCAGGCAATTACAAGAGCGATTGCTGACCAAGCACGTACGATCCGTGTTCCTGTCCATATGGTTGAGACAATCAATAAATTGGCTCGAATTCAAAGACAATTAACACTTGAATTAAATCGTGAGCCGACAGAAGAAGAGCTTGCAAAAAAGATGAACATGTCTGTCGATAAAATTCGTGACATTTATAAAATTAGTCAAGAACCAGTTAGTTTAGAAACACCAATTGGAGAAGAGGACGATTCTCATTTAGGTGATTTTGTTCCTGATGAACACAACATGAGTCCAGAAGAATATGCGACGAACGAACTATTAAAAGATGAAATTGCCGAAGTTTTATTGACACTTACGGAGCGCGAGGAAAGAGTCATTCGTTTACGTTTTGGATTAGAGGATGGAAAAAGTAGAACTTTGGAAGAAGTTGGGCAGATGTTTGGCGTTACGAGGGAACGTATTCGACAGATTGAAGCTAAGGCATTACGCAAATTAAGACATCCATCTCGTTCTCGTAAATTAAAAGATTATATGGGCGACTAAAAAGGAGGAAATCAACCTTCTTTTTTTCTATTATGTAGTATTGCAATGCCGGGAAATCCGTATTATAATGAATATGACTAAGATATAATAGTTCGGAATGATAGGAGTGAAGAAAATGAGATATCGCAACCGAAGAAGGAGAACCATTCTATTGGGTGTACTCGCTCTTGTTGGTTTTATGAGTATAGGATATGCTTTATTAGCAACGAACTTAAGAATTACTGGTACAAGTAATATCACTAGTAATTTTAATGTATATATTAAAAGTATTACGACTAAGGCACTGCATAACGCAAACACGATTAAAGCTTCTGTCGGAAGCAATAAATTGACAGCAAATTTTGAAGTTGGCTTAGAAGCACCTGGAAGTTATGCAGAATATGAAGTAGTAGTTGCAAATGATAGTACGTTCCCAATCGAATTAATGAGTATCGATGGAATTTACGAAGCGAATCAAAAAGCGCCAACATCGATCACATTTTCAACAGATGACATTGTGACAGGAGAGGTTCTTGAAGCAGGAGAAGAGAAGGCATTTATTGTACGAGTTGACTTTGATATCGATGCAACGAGTCTTCCTACTCAAAACAAACAATTAACGTTAACCCTCAATTATGAGCAGACAGATAGTAGTGGAACGACATATCCACAACAACTAGATTTTCAAGCGTTTAGTAATGCGACAGAGGCTGTGATTTCTGGGACAGATAAATTAGCACCAGTAAATTCCTCTGGTAGTACTGCTTCTAGGATCGGAGGAAAGCTTACAACGGGTGTGTTTAGAGCAGGTCATAGCTATCGAGTAGATGTGGAGCTACACTACGGAACATTTAATACAGCGATGACTGGGCAGCTAGGACTACGGACCGGATCAGGACCTTATGATTATACTGCTGTTTCGGGTAGTTGGAAAGAATCTGGAAACATATATTCATATGAATTTACAGTACCATCTACAACACCACTCATGAATAATACTGGAGAATTTGTCCTGGGTGTTGGAGGAGCATACTTTGAGTGGAGTACTCGTCCGTCTACAGCAATCGCTACGATTTCAGTAATACAATTATCGTAAAAAATCTATCAAAAAGATAGATTTTTTATATTTTATATAACCATGTTAAAACGAGGTCGATAGCAAATAGAAAGATAAATAAAATGAAAATCCAGTTAGGAATTTTTTCAAACCATCTATTACATTTAGGATCGATGAGATAGATGAAAAAGATGGAGCCGACTCCCCAAAGGAGACTCATAGTAAGAGAAATATAAGGCCCGATATGATAAGCATGATTAGAGTAGTCCCAAAAGTGTGTATGGAATATCGCCTCGATCAACACACCACCGAACCATTCTAAAAGAGTGAGCAAGATTGTAACGATGAAAAAAACTATAATCGTTTCAATGATACGATTAAGGTGTAGATGCAAAAACAAGTATTGAGATAGAGTATGAATTAGGATCGCACCAAAGCCATAAACAGGAGTCCATGGACCAAATAAAATACCACTTTCGAAATTCCAACCACAGATAAAAGCGACACTGGTTTCTAGTAAGTAACCCAAGATAGAGTAGATGAAGAACATTTTGATATAGCGCATAGAAATCACCAATATTAGTATGGCTAGATGAAATAAAAATATGCTATAATGAAAAAAACGAGGTGTAGTATATGAAATTATCAAAGAGGTTGAAGACAATTGCCGATATGATACCTGAAAATTCTCACGTTTTAGATATCGGATGTGATCATGCACTTCTCGATATTTATCTAACCTTGGAAAAAGGATGTAGATGTGTTGCGAGTGACGTGAATGACCATGCACTTCAAAGCGCAAGAGATAATGTCGATAAGTATGAGGTGCAAAAAGAAGTTGAGATTGTCTGTGCACCAGGGGTGGATGGAGTCGAAGTTACAGAAGAAAGCTATGTTGTGATTGCAGGAATGGGGACGATGACAATTTTAGATATTTTATCGTCACCTCAAACGAGCAAGATTCAACATTTGATATTACAGTCCAATCGAGAGTTAGAGACACTTCGCAAAGAAGTAACGCGTCTAGGATTTCGTATTCGTGAGGAATATGCATTGGAGGAAAAAGGGATTTTCTATGTCGTTATCTTATGGGAACGAGGGAGTGCGACCTACCAAGAGATGGAATATCGATATGGTCCATACTTATTGAAACATGATCTTGACTATTTGAAACAGATGTTGAGGAGAGAAAAAGAATTGTTTGTCCGATTGCCTGAAAATCATTCAAAAAAGAGAAGTGAACAGAAAAAGAGAATTGCGTTTTTAGAAAAAAGAATCGCTAGTTTTTCAAAATAAAAGACACCAGGTGGTGTCTACAAGAAAAAAGTTGGTTGACTATCTGTTGTTATACTAGAAGCAGTTGTATTCATAGAATCGGAAGATGACGTATTTGTGGTAGATATAGAAGTCGATGGTGTAGGACTATCGACTTTTTTAAATTCGTTCATCACTTGAAACATGGTTTTGGCATTCCGCATAACAGGCGTGATTTGTTTGACGACAGGAATTGCCTGATTGATAATTCCGAGGGCTCTTTGCGTGTTGTTTAAAATAGAACTCCAGTTGATTCCGCTTGTTCCTCGAAGAAGCCCACGGAATAAACCA